>JAGUUF010000326.1 GCA_020063545.1 Cytophagales bacterium | reverse complement strand
GGAAATACAATCGAAAAATGTCTTCTTTACGGCTCTTCCTTTAATTTAAATGATTTTGGTTTATTTTATAAACTAATTTATATTTGTGCCGTTAAAGCCGGTATATGGAAACCAAACACGATAACCTGAACCCGCAGCAAAGCCTGGAATTGATTACCAGTATGATCAGCCAGGTAAAGGGTAATTTGCGAAACGTAAGTTTTCATTTCCTTCTTTGGGGATGGGTAATCACCTTCTGCAACGCAGGTATGTATTACTTTTTTAAATACACGGAATACCAGCGTTATGCCCCAATGGTATGGGTGCTTTGTATTCCTGCCGGTATAATTTCCATGATTTATGGCGCCCGTAGTGAAAAGAAAGCAGGCGTGGTAACCCATCTCGACAGGATTTCGATGTGGTTGTGGATTGGCATGGCCATCACCATTTCGCCAGCGTGGATTTTTGGATCGCAAACCGGCTGGATGGTGAATGCCATTGTGCTGATGCCGGTAGGCATGGCCACTTTCCTTTCGGGCATTATCATCCGTTTTCGTCCACTGGTGTTTGGCGGCATCCTTTTTTGGATTGCCGGTGTAGTATGTTACATAGTCGGGCCGGTTGAACAATACCTGGTAGGCGCAGTAGCCATGGTGTTTGGCTACCTGGTTCCGGGATATCTGTTAAAGAAATCAAATCAGTAGGTGATGCTAGCGGAACTTGATCCCCTGCTGCACTCGCAACTGCGCCTCGGAGTAATGTCGCTTCTGATGAGCGTGGAGTCGGCTGAGTTTACGTTTCTGAAAGAAAAAACTAACTCCACCGCAGGTAACTTAAGCGTTCAACTGGATAAACTTTCGGAAGCAGGCTACATCAGTATAGAAAAATCATTCAAAGGAAAAAAGCCGTTAACCACCTGTAAGATCACCAAAAAAGGAATGAGGGCTTTTGAAGACTACGTGAACGCACTTAAGCAATACATCAAACCTTAAAAATTTTTAGTTATTTAATTTATGGAATAAACCAGTTTATACCATGGCAGGCAAATACAGAAAAGTCCGTCTCATTATCGGCATTATCGTCAGCCTTGCAGCACTGCTGGTATTGCTTGAAGAAGCTAACGCTTCAAAACTTTTTAAAGTAGAGAAGACTGATAAAGGAACACAACAACCAAGTAGTATTCGCGAAATGCCTGTCAGTGTCGTTTGGTATGAAACGGTTTTACGGTATAGCGGAAGCTATACGATAAGCCAATGGACAGATCGTATAACCAACCGTAACTAAAGCATTTATGATCCTGTTTATTATTATTGCATTAGCCTTGCCGGGATGGCTGTGCGCACCAGCGAATAGTACCTTCCTGATAACTTCAGTTGTGGCAACCGCAGTGCCCATTTTATTATTAGCCAGAAATTACAAGCTTTGGACTATTACCCAACCCAAAACAAACTACCATGAACAACAATGACGACAAACTTTACCGCGAAGCACGCAAACGGGTAAGGCGCAAGAAAAAATTCTTTAGCCACCTGTTGAGCTATTTTGCCATCGGCCTGTTTTTAACGTTCATAAACTGGTACACACGCCCGGGACACTGGTGGGTACAGTGGGTATGGATTGGCTGGGGCATAGGCATTTTCTTTCACGCCATCGGGCTATATAAAAGAAACATCCTGTTTGGGGATGAGTGGGAAGAGCAAGAAATAAAGAAAGAGTTGGAACGGATGAAAAGACCATAAAGTTGTTAGTTAATAGTTGTTAGTTGTTAACAGTTTGGTAATTTGTACTTTATTCCAAGAACCAACAACTAACAACCAAGAACCAACAACTCCAAAAAATGGAATTCGGCCGCGTTTCTGCTGATGAACTGAATAGTATTGATTTCACCCTCCCACCCGATCATCCGGCAACAACTGCACTGCTCAAAAAGCAACAGAAAAAAACGAAGCCAACGGTTTTTGTCGGTTGCGCCAAATGGGGCCGCCCGGATTGGATAGGTAAAATTTATCCGAAAGGAACAAAGGCCGGAGATTTCCTGGAACATTACGCCCGGCAGTTCAACTGCATCGAACTAAATGCCACCTTCTACCGGATGCCCACACGCAAGCAAACCAGCGGATGGAAAAGCAAAGTGGGCGATGATTTTCGATTCTGCCCGAAGTTTGTTGACCAGATCACGCACATTAAACGCCTGAAAGATGTGGACGAACTGACCGATAGGTTTTTAGACGGCATCTCCGGTTTCGGTAAAAACCTCGGTCCTGTTTTCCTGATGCCACACCCGGGCATGGGCCCGAAAACACTGGAGATACTTGAGGCTTTTATCCTGTCGCTCCCAACCGACATTGAATTTTATACCGAATTAAGGCACAAAGACTGGTTCGCCAACCCGGAAGTTTTTGAAGCAGTCTTCAACATGCTTGAACGTAACAGATCGGGTGCTGTCATTACCGATGCCTCCGGCCGCAGGGATTGCCTGCACATGCGCCTCACCACACCTTCAGCGTTTATCCGCTTTGTCGGCAATGGCCTTCACCCCACAGACTATAAGCGCTGTGATGACTGGATCAACCGAATGAAATCGTGGGCGAACCAGGGCATTGAAACGATGTACTTTTTTATGCACCAGCACGAGGAGCTTCACTCGCCTGAACTTTGCCGATACCTCATTCCGAAAATCAATGAGCAACTGGGAACAACTATCCACGTTCCGGAGTTTGGTGGCTAACAACTTTATTACGAAAAACCAACAACCCGACAACCATCAACTATTCACTTTTTAGTAGTTTCGCTCCGATTTTTGCATTATGACTTTATTTGAAAAATACCCCGTTTCCATAACCAATTCGCTATCGGGCAAGAAAGAAGTATTCACTCCGTTGAAACCGCCTTTTGTCGGACTCTACTCCTGCGGGCCCACCGTATACAATGAAGTACATCTGGGCAACCTGCGCACCTTCACGGCTTTTGACGTGGTGTACCGATATTTAACACACATCGGTTACAAAGTACGGTATGTACGCAACATTACCGATGCCGGCCACCTGACCAACGATGCCGGTGAAGGAGTTGACCGCATTGAAGAAAGTGCAAAACTGGAGCAACTGGAGCCGATGGAAATTGTGCAGAAGTACACCTTCAGTTTTCATGAGGTGTGCCGGATATTCAACATTCTTCCTCCTTCCATCGAACCTACTGCCACCGGCCATATTGTTGAGCAGATTGAAATGGTGAAGAAGATTTTAGCCAACGGCTATGCGTATGAAGTAAACGGATCGGTGTATTTCGATGTGCGAAAGTTCATGGAAAAATATAACTACGGTGAACTGAGCGGACGCAACATTGACGAATTGCTGGAAGGAACACGCGAACTCGACCGGCAGGATGAAAAGCGTCATGCGGTTGACTTTGCCATTTGGAAAGCGGTTTCACCCAACCACATACAGCGTTGGCCTTCTCCATGGGGCGAAGGTATACCCGGCTGGCACCTGGAGTGCTCGGCTATGGGAACAAAATACCTTGGAGAACAATTTGATATTCACGGTGGCGGAATGGATTTAAAATTTCCGCACCACGAATGCGAGATTGCGCAAAGCATTGGCGCTTACGGCAAAGCCCCTGTGCGGTACTGGATGCACGCCAACATGCTTACCGTTAACGGTGAGAAGATGAGCAAATCAAAAGGAAACTCCTTTCTACCGCGCGAACTTTTCACAGGTACTCACCCGCTGTTGGCCAAAGCTTACAGCCCGATGGCTGTACGCTTCTTCATGCTGCAATCGCATTACTCCAGCACACTGGATTTTTCGAACGAAGCCTTACAGGCCGCAGAAAAGGGCTATAAAAAACTGAGCAACGCTTTAACTACCATTAAAAAACTTGATCATCCGGGAGGAGCAGGCAACCAAGAAGAAGGGTTGCTAAAACTCATTGATGAAGCGTATCGAAACATGAGCGATGATTTCAATACGGCAAAAACACTCGCGGTATTGTTTGAGATGTCGGCACGGATTAACGACATGAAATCCGGAAACATTAAGCTGGCTGATCTTGATGCGGATACCTTTCAAAAATTCAAGTCGGCTTACATAGCCTTTATGGAAGATGTACTCGGCCTGCAGGAAGAAGGCAGCCAGAACCAGGCGTTGCTGGACGGTGTTATCCGGGTAATGATTGAACTCCGCAAAAAAGCCCGTACCGACCGGAACTATGCTCTTTCCGATAAAATCAGGGATGATTTGAAAGCACTTGGTGTACAGTTGATGGACGGAAAGGACGGGGAAATCAGTTATACAATTGAATAGCTTCAAGCTCTTAGCTGCGAGCTACAAGCATCAGGCTTGTAACTCGAAGCCAGCAGCTTGAAGCTATAAGTTTTGGTATGCTTAAGAAAATTTTAATTCTACCCATCCGCTTCTACCAGCTCAGCATTTCTCCGCTGCTGGGGGCACACTGCCGGCATACGCCTACCTGTTCGCAATATACAATTGAAGCGATTCAGGAATGGGGCCCATTAAAAGGCATGTGGCTGGGAATGAGGCGCATAGCACGGTGCCATCCATGGGGAACGAGTGGGTATGACCCGGTGCCAAAAAAAAATTATAAATCAGATTAAACGTTCAAGGCATTACGCCATCAAAGCCGTATTAAAAAAACCAATTCAAAATGAAAACCAAAATTCTGATAGGCGCATTTGCGCTGTGTTTAGTTACTGCAGTTGCTGTCAATGCTCAGTCTGACCAAACCATTCGACAAAAAAATTTACAAAAGCGCGAAAATGTAAACGAAAAAAGGCAGGAACGAATTGAAAAGCGTAACCCGAACGGATACGGCCGCGCTGATGACCGGGTTGAGAGGCGTGGGGACCGGATTGACCGCAAACAAAAACGTACCGACAGGCGGGTGAAGCGGAGAAGAGGAGAGTGATTCCGCTTTTTTTGGGCACAAAGTTCACAGAAACAAGCGCTCTTTGCGCACTCTGTGAAACCTTTGTGCCCTCCGTGGTAAAATTAATCATTAACAAAAAATAGTTGAATCTCACCTAACACGGGTGGAGCCTTGGCATCAACAACCCGAATCCTGATTTTTGTTGTAGTAATTTCAGTATACCGAAGGATCCGCTTATAACCAATGGTAGTTTGTCGATCAAGTTCTTCGTACTTATCATTTTTCCAAACATCAACTGCAAACGCCTTTACGCGCTGGCCAAATTCAATTCCTTCCTGAAGGACAATTCTGTTGAACGTTACCGGCTCTTTAAAAGCAAGTTCGATTTCTGATAATGCGTCAGCCGAAACCCAGTATGTTCGGGAATTATTATCAATAAGATTATTGGCCTTGTATATGCCTGATGAAGATGATGCGCTTACCCTGCCTCTCTCAGCTAAATTTTCTTTAAAAGAGCTTCGAATCATTTCGGCCAGTTCCATTAATCGCAGTGAGTCAGGTTTTGGGATTAACCCCCTCCTGTCCACGGGCACATTCAATAACAAATTTGATCCCCGGCCAACTGATCCGTAATAAATTTCCACCAACTCCTCAAGCGACTTCACTTTATCATCTGTATCCGGACTGTAAAACCAACCCGGGCGGATAGATACATCACACTCGGCAGGCACCCAATGCGTGCCGTCTTCATGCCCTTCCGTCAACTCGTGGTAATCAGGGTAACCCGGATAGACTTTTTCGATGTTTAACGTATTCCAATTGGTGAGTCCTGCAAAACCATTTTCGTTACCCACCCAGCGGCAGCCGGGTCCGGCATCACTAAAAATAATGGCATCCGGCTGATGCTTATAAACCGTGTTGTTGAACAAAGGCCAATCGTATACCTGCTTCTTCCCGTTCGGGCCTTCCCCGTTGGCGCCATCAAACCATTGTTCAAATACGTCAACATAGCTGGTGAGCACCTCTTCCAACATGTTTACAAAAATCTGGTTGTACTCAGGCGTTCCATAAGCCGGATGATTGCGATCCCACGGTGAAAGATAAACGCCAAACCTCAATCCATACTCACGGCAAGCATCAGAGAGCTCGCGCAGCACATCCCCTTGTCCGTTTTTCCACAAACTTTCGCGAACGGTATGGGTACTGAATTTACTCGGCCATAAACAGAAACCATCATGATGCTTTGCCGTTATGATAATGCCCTTCATACCTGCCTGTTTCGCAGTAGCCGCCCACTGACGGCAATCCAGCCGCGTGGGATAAAAAATTTTCGGATCCTCGTTTCCTTTTCCCCACTCCACATTAGTAAAGGTGTTCGGGCCGAAATGAATGAACATGTAGTATTCCAGTTCGTGCCACTGCAGTTGACTGGCTGAAGGCACAGTACCAAAAGGTTTTAAGCCTGGCTGTGAACAGCCGTGGAGCAGCAGCAGCAACAAAAGGATTGAAGAATTTTTTTTCACGGATAGTAACTCATCCTAAACCGGTTTTTAAACTTAAAAGAAAATTCTACATTTAACGAACTTAATTTTGTTGCTTCATGCCTTTTCAGATCAAAGAGAACAGCACAGTGTATGACGTCTGTATTGTTGGCTCGGGTGCGGGTGGCGGAATGGCAGCCTATGTGCTGAGCACAGCCGGATTAAAAGTAGTTGTGCTGGAAGCAGGCCCGTGGTACGACCCTGCAAAAAACGTAACCCAGTTAAAATGGCCTTGGGAATCGCTGCGCAGGGGCGCAGGCACAACATTCCGCCCGTTTGGCGATTTTGATGCCGCGTATGGCGGCTGGGAGATGGAGGGCGAGCCCTATACAAAAGTTCCGGGAACTCAATTCGATTGGTTTCGTTCGCGTATGCTGGGCGGAAGGACGAATCACTGGGGAAGAATTTCACTTCGTTTCGGACCGAAAGATTTTAAAGGCAAAAGTCATGATGGTTTGGGGGAAGACTGGCCCATCGGCTACGAGGATGTTGCACCCTATTACGATAAAGTAGATGACCTGATTGGTGTTTTTGGAAGCAAGGAAGGAATACCCAACGAACCGGACGGTAAGTTTCTTCCACCACCAAAGCCCAGGCTTCATGAACTCATTATAAAAGAAGGATCAAAAAAGCAGAACATTCCGGTTATCCCCTCCCGTCTATCCATACTTACCAAAAAGATCAACGATGATCGGGGTGCATGCTTTTACTGTGCACAATGCAACCGAGGTTGCACCGTATACGGTGATTTTTCTTCTTCATCATGCCTGATTAAACCGGCCACAAAAACCAATAACCTTGATGTGATTGTGAACGCCATGGTGCGCGAAGTGCTAACCGATGAAAACGGGAAAGCCACTGGCGTTTCATACGTGGCAAAAGATGATCTGCAGGAGTACCAGATAAAGGCTAAGGTAGTTGTGTTGGCCGCAAGTGCATGTGAGTCGGCACGGTTGCTATTAAACTCAAAATCAAAAGCGCATCCCAACGGATTGGCAAATTCCAGCAATGTGGTTGGGAAATATCTGCACGATTCCACCGGTGCTGCTATTGGTGGTGTGCTGCCAAAACTTTTCGGCCGTAAGCGATACAACGAAGATGGTGTGGGCGGCATGCATGTATACACACCGTGGTGGTTGGATAATAAAAAACTCGATTTTCCGCGTGGCTACCACATTGAGTACTGGGGCGGCATGGGCATGCCCGGCTATGGATTTGGTTTTGGCATACAGGGCCTGAACGGTCGTTTTCCGGATCGGAACGGAACCCAGAAAACGGGTGGCGGGTACGGAATTGCGCTGAAAGATGATTACCGGTATTTCTGGGGCGCATCGGTAGGAATGGCCGGCCGTGGAGAAGCCATTGCCCTGGAAAGCAACTACTGTGAGATTGACCCCAACGGAGTTGTTGATAAATATGGAATACCTGTATTACGATTCCATTACAAGTGGAGCGACCATGAAATAAAACAAGCCAAACACATGCAGGAAACCTTCCAGGAACTGATGCACAACATGGGCGCAGTAATTACCTGGGGAGTTGCCGGACCGGAAACAAATTACGGGTTGGAAACACCCGGACGGATTATTCACGAAGTGGGCACAACCCGCATGGGCAACGACCCGAAGCGTTCGGTAGTAAACAAATTTAACCAAGCCCACGACTGCAAAAATCTTTTTGTGGTAGATGGCGGCCCGTTTGTTTCGCAGGCTGATAAAAATCCCACGTGGACGATACTTGCCTTGTCATGGAGAGCATCCGATTATATTATTGAGCAGTTTAAGCAACAGAATATATGATTGTGCTCAAGTGCTAATGTGTTCTTGTGATTAAAGAGATAGATTATGACAAAGGTCACCAGGTTTGAAGATTTAAAATGCTGGCAATTAGCCAGAGAACTTGTGCGCCTTGTTTACCAGGCCTGTGACGAAGGTAAACTTGCCAAAGATTTTGAAACGCGTGATCAAATTAAGAGCGCTGCTTTATCATCAATGAATAATATTGCCGAAGGATTTGGGAGATATAGTAACAAAGAATTTATTCGGTTTCTAAATTTTTCACAATCTTCTGCGATAGAAGTGAAAAGCATCACTTATGCTTTGGAAGATATGGAGTATTTATCCATGGGTAAAATCATTCAAATTCGTGAAAAAGCAGAAGAGACGAAAAACACTACACTTGCCTTCATCCGATATTTGAAAAATAAAGACAAGGATAAAAGAACACGGACACATAGCACATTAACACCTTAACACATCGACACAATGAAAAGAAGAGACTCCCTAAAAGCCATAGCCTTAACAGCCATTTCCTCCGGTGTGTTGTTGCAATCGTGCGATACGGATAAAAAAGAAACCGTAGCAACCCCGGTAAAATCATCCGGAATAGACAGACATCCATTCGAACAGGTGCGCGATGAGAAGCTACTGTCTGAAAAATTCTTTGATGAGCATGAAATGAATACCATCAAGGTATTAATCGACATTATTATTCCGAAGGATGAAACCAGTGGCAGTGCTACCGATGCAGGTGTGCATCATTTTATCGAATTCATTGTCAAGGATATGCCGCGGCATCAACTCCCACTTCGTGGCGGAATCAAGTGGCTTGATGTGCAGTGTTTAAAGCGTTACAATAAAAACTTTGCCGACTGCTCATCACAAAACCAATTGGCCATAGTTGACGAAATTGCATATCCGTCAACAGCAAAACCCGAAATGAAACAAGGCGTAACGTTTTTTAACCTGCTGCGCGATTTAACCGCTACCGGATTCTTTACCAGCGAAATCGGGTTGAAGGATTTGGGGTATACCGGCAACAAGCCTAACCAGTGGGATGGCGTGCCGCAGGACGTATTGGATTATTACGGACTGAAGTATTCCGACCGCGAACTTAACGAAACTGTGAAATTCACTAACTCCTGACAATATGGTATCACGCAGAAAATTTATTCAACAGGCTGGTGCTGCTGCCGCATTTACCATTGTGCCACGCTTTGTACTGGGTGGTAACGGATTTACGCCCCCAAGCGATACCGTGTACATTGCCGGCATCGGGGTTGGCGGCAAAGGAACATCCGATCTCACCGAGTGCGCCAAGAGCCCGAATGCAAAAGTAGTGTTCCTTTGCGATGTGGACGACCGGCAGGCGGTGAAATCACGAGAGAATTTTCCGCAAGCCAAATACTACAAAGACTTCCGTGTGATGCTGGATAAGGAAGAAAAAGGCATTGATGCGCTTACCATTTCCACTCCCGACCATACCCATGCCGTTGCAGCGCTTAATGCCATGCAGCGCGGAAAGCATGTTTACGTTCAAAAGCCGCTCACCTGGAGCATCCACGAAGCACGCACGTTGGCCGAAGCAGCAAAAAAATACAAGGTGGTAACCCAAATGGGTAACCAGGGCGGTTCCGGTGAAGGCGTGCGCAAAGGAAAAGAAATATACCAGGCCGGTTTGATTGGCGATGTTAACCGCGTTTACGCCTGGACAAACCGACCCGTATGGCCACAGGGAATTCCAACGCCAACCGGTAAACACGATATTCCTGCCGAACTCGACTGGGACCTGTGGCTCGGTCCGGCCAATGCAATTGACTACAACCCCGCTTATCATCCGTTTAACTGGCGCGGCTGGTGGAATTTCGGAACCGGAGCGCTTGGCGATATGGCTTGTCATATCCTGGATCCTGCCTTCAGGATCTTACCTATTGATTATCCGTCAGAAGTTGAGTGCAGCACCGGAACTGTTTGGACAGGATTTTTCCAGGAAGGATATTTTCCGGATAGTTGTCCGCCCTCATCAATCGTGCACCTTAAGTTTCCTGGAAAGAATGGAAAACCGGACATAAAATTAACCTGGATGGATGGCGGAGTATTGCCCGAACGCCCGGAAGAACTGCTGCCTGATGAACCCATGGGTAATTGGGATGGCGGCCTTATCATGGTAGGAACAAAAGGAAAACTGATGTTCGACTGCTATGGGGCTAACCCACGGTTGCTGCCAACATCAAAAATGAAAGATGTGCAGGTAAAAGAGTCCTTGCTGCGGGTTCCCGAAGGGCACTATGTACAATGGGTTAACGCCTGCATGAAAGGATATGGCAAATCTGAACTGAGTTCACCATTTGATTTTGCCGGCCCGATGACGGAAGCTATCCTGATGGGAAACCTGGCCATACGCAGCTACGGAATGAGAGTGAAGAATGACAGAGGACAGAATACCTATCCTGGAAGAAAAAAATTATTATGGGACTGGAAGAATATGAAAATAACCAACTTTGATGAGGCTAATACATTTGTAAAGCGGGAGTACAGGAAAGGCTGGAGTTTGTAAACGCATCAGTTGAACTCTATTCAAAATCCCCGATATTGCAGGATTGTTCTGGCAATCCATGCTGAAAATCGATACCCATACGCACATCATACCGAAAAAACTCCCCAACTGGGCGGAGAAATTTGGGTATGGCGATTTCATTTATTTGCAGCATCACAAAAAAGGTTTTGCCAAAATGATGCGCGGCAACCAGTTCTTCCGGGAAATAAAAGAAAATGCCTGGAACCCAAACCTGCGGATTGAGGAATACGCAAAATTTAACACCCAGGTACAGGTGGTGTGCACCATACCGGTCATGTTCTCGTATTGGGCCAAACCGCTGGATTGCCTGGATGTTTCAAAATTCCTGAACGACCACATAGCCGACCTGGTTGAAAAATATCCGAAGAACTATGTCGGCCTCGGCACGGTGCCCATGCAGGATACCGAACTGGCCATCAACGAACTTGAGCGCTGTAAAAAAATCGGGCTGCTCGGTATTCAGATCGGTTCGAACATAAACGATCTGAACCTGAACGAAGAGCGCTTCTTTCCCATTTTCGAAGCCTGCGAAAAATTAAGCATGGCGGTGTTGGTGCACCCCTGGAACATGATGGGCATGAAAAGCATGCAGCGCTACTGGCTACCCTGGTTGGTGGGCATGCCGGCCGAAACCTCGCGCGCCATCTGCTCGATGATCTTTGGCGGCATTTTTGAAAAACTACCTTCACTGCGCGTAAACTTTGCACATGCTGGCGGTTCATTTCTTGGTACAATCGGACGTATTGAACACGGCTTTC
This sequence comes from Cytophagales bacterium, assembly GCA_020063545.1. Taxonomy (GTDB): domain Bacteria; phylum Bacteroidota; class Bacteroidia; order Cytophagales; family Cyclobacteriaceae; genus UBA2336. The sequence continues at coordinate 6,290 of JAGUUF010000326.1, read as the reverse complement.
TTTGCCGGCCCGACCTGGTGGCTATTGATAACCCGGTTAACCCGCGAAATTATTTGGGAAAATTCTGGGTTGATTGCATTACTCACGACCCGCTTATGCTCGAATACGTATTAAAACTGCAGGGTTCAAAACACATTACACTGGGCTCCGATTACCCCTTCCCGCTTGGCGATTTGGAAATTGGCAGGTTTATTGAAGAGATGACTATTGATCCATCCGTAAAAGAAGATATATTTTGCAATGCCCCGCTTAACTGGCTCGGAATAACCAAAGAACGCTTTACTTAATACCATGTTTAACCGGCTCGCCATCATTTGTATTTTGTCCGGAGGTGTCCTTAAAGTAGCTGCCCAGGACCGCACACTGGCAGAAGAATACCGGATACAACAGGAACAGCGTAAGCGAACAGAACTGCTGCGGGTAATGGACTCAGCGGTTGTCCTTATGGATGACGGGCGATACGAAGCCGCTGATCAAAAACTGATATACGTCCTGAACAATATTAAAAGCATCCCCTCCGACCTTACATTTTACTTTGGTAAGAACTCCTTTTACCTGAACAAATTCAAACAAGGTATCGACTGGCTGAATAAATATATCCAGTTAAAAGGACCTTCAGGGCAATTTTATGCCGAGGCCGTTAGCCTGCTTCGAAAAGCTGAAACTGAGTTTGTAAAAGAACAAACCCGCAATACCGCCAAAGCGAAAGAAGTCTTGTCATCAGAATACGAAATTGACTGCGGGCCTGCAGGCAAAGTAACGTGCCCGGTTTGCAAAGGCTCTACGGTACTCATCCGCAAAGGCGCCTTTGAAAATCAGTACAAGACATGCCCCTATTGCGATAAACATGGCTTCCTAACCTGCGCAGAATATAACCTGCTGATTAAAGGTCAGCTTGAGCCAAAATAAATCTTTTATCTCCCGGCCGCGAAATCGTATCTTTGCAGCCAGTTAGGTTTTCCTGCAAAAAACACTAATGGCACTGTACAACCGAATTGAGGGAAGGTTGCTCAAGGAGCAGCTTCACTCGGCACCCCGCCTCAACCGTACTACCCTATCATTTTATAAGTACCACCACCTTGCTGATCCAAAAGGATTTCGAGATAAACTGTACAAAATACTGAGCAGCCTGGGAGTACTCGGCCGCATTTATGTTGCCCCCGAAGGAATTAATGCACAGGTAAGTGTGCCTTCATCACAGTTGAATGCTTTCAGAGCAGCCTTGTACGCAATTGACTTTCTGAATAACGTCAGGCTCAACATAGCGGTAGAGGATAATGGTAAATCGTTTTTCAAACTAAAAATCCTGGTAAGGAAAAAAATTGTTGCCGATGGGCTTGATGATTCAACCTTCGATGTAACCAACTGCGGCATCCATGTGTCGGCAAAAGAATTCAACAGGCTGGCCGATGACCCGAACACTATTATTATTGATATGCGCAACCACTATGAAAGCGAAGTGGGGCATTTCAAAAATGCCATCTGCCCTGATGTGGATACCTTCAGGGAGGAACTTCAGGTTGCCGAAGACTTAATGGCACAGCACCGCGACAAAAACCTCCTGATGTACTGTACGGGCGGAATCCGCTGCGAAAAAGCCAGTGCATGGATGAAACATAAAGGCTTTAAAAACATTTTCCAGTTGGATGGCGGTATCATAGAATACGCCCGGCAGGTTAAAGAACAGGGGCTTGAAAATAAATTCATCGGTAAAAACTTTGTGTTTGACGAACGCCTTGGCGAACGCATAACCGATGACATCATCAGTTCGTGCCACCAGTGCGGGGCGCCCTGCGATGACCACACCAATTGTAAAAATGATGGCTGCCACCTGTTGTTTATTCAATGCAAAGCATGCGGTGAAAAATTCTCAGGGTGCTGTTCTATTGAATGTAAACAGATAATTCAACTGCCCGAGGAAAAACAAAAAGAGATCCGAAAAGGCATTAACAAGGGGCGCCAGGTATTTAAAAAAGGAAGGTCGCAACACCTCCTCAACATCAACCAATAAATCCAACCAGTTCCTCCACCATGATCATCCGCATCGGCATTATTAATATTTCAGACCGGGCAAGCCAGGGCATATACGAAGACCTGCCTGGAAAGGAAATTGTTGCCACGCTGCGCGAATACATTAAGAGCCCGTGGGAAAAAGAATATGCCGTGATACCGGATGAACAGCCGCTGATTGAGCAATGCCTGATTGAGATGGCCGATGAAAAGCAATGCTGCCTGATTGTAACCTGCGGAGGAACCGGCCCGGCCAAACGCGATGTTACCCCTGAAGCCACGGAAAAGGTGTGCGAAAAAATGCTGCCGGGGTTTGGCGAACTGATGCGTGCGGAAAGCCTGAAGTATGTGCCCACGGCCATCCTCTCGCGGCAGACAGCCGGAATTCGCGGAAAATCACTAATTTTGAACCTGCCGGGCAAGCCAAAAGCCATCCGGCAGTGCCTGAATGCTGTTTTCCCAGCGGTTCCGTATTGCATTGACCTGCTGGAAGGGCCGTTCATCGAATGCAATGAACAGGTCATTAAACCGTTCAGGCCGCATTCTGTATAATTGCAGGCTTTATGAAAATTAAGTATTACTACGACACCGAAACATGTAAATACGAGCGGGTTCGAACCAAAACCAGCGACATTGTACTGAACGGCCTCGGGCTGTTTTTCCTTACCCTGGTACTGGCCAGCGGTATTTACCTGATGTTCAGTACCTATTTTGAATCGCCTAAGGAACTCTTCCTTAAAAACGAAGTAAAGGAACTGGAGTACTACTACGCCAACCTGAAAAAGCAGGTTGATGAACTGGAAAACACCATACAGGGCCTTGAACATCGCGATGATAATATTTACCGGGTGGTATTAGGCTCAGAACCCATTGATAAATCCATACGGAATGCCGGTGTGGGTGGCACTGAGCGTTACAGCGATATCCTGAACAAACCCATCCAGCACAAAGACCTGATCCTGGAGTTAAGCAAACGGGTTGACCTGCTCCGGAGAAAAGTGTACATCGAATCAAAATCGCAGGATGAGGTGGTTGAACTTGCTGAAAACAAAGAAAAACAATTTGCAGCAACCCCGGCCATTCAGCCGGTTGCCAACAAACAGCTTATTGCACTTGCCTCGGGTTTTGGCATGCGCATACACCCGGTTTATAAAGTAAAGAAAATGCATACGGGCATTGACTTCGCTGCACCCATCGGCACACCCATTTACGCAACAGCTGATGGCGTTGTGGAAGAGGTGGACATCCGCTTTAGCGGGTACGGTAAAATGATTACCATTAACCATGGATTTGGTTACCAGACACGGTATGCGCACATGCACGACTTTGCCGTGCGAAAAGGGCAGAAAGTAAAACGAGGCGATTTAATCGGCTATGTTGGAAACACCGGCCTCTCCACGGCCCCGCACCTGCATTACGAAGTAGTACTAAACGGGGTGCTCATTAATCCTGTACATTACTTCTATAATGACCTCAGCCCTTCAGAGTACGAAAAGATTATCGAGCTTGCTTCTATCGAAAATCAGTCGCTTGGTATGTAGCGAGTTTTGGACTCCCGTCATAAGCCTGCACAACCTGCAGGCTTTTTTATTGCCATGTAATTTGTAATTTCGAGGTTATAAGCAAACAACCTTCGCCATGAGATTGATACTTACACTGGCTATACTACCTGGCTTGTTTTTTAACGCACTGGCACAAGGCTGCAGCGATGCAGGATTTTGTACGATGGGCGCCATGAAACCCGACCAACCTTTTAACAAAAAGGTGCCCATTAAACTGCGTTCAATGGAAGTAAGTTTTTACCGGGGTACCACAACCCTTAGCCCCATAGTATTTGTTGCAAACCTTGATATGAGTTTCAATATTATTGACAATAAAACTTTTTTCCAGGTTAAGCTCCCCTACCAGGCCGTAAACGGAAATTTCGGAAACACAGGCGGGCTGGGCGACATCTCGTATTGCCTTACCCGTAACCTATACGCATCCGAGCAATTCGACATCAGTTTTACAATCGGAGGAAAACTTCCCTCTAATAACTCCAACCTTAAAGACGACAAGTTTAACCTGCCATTACCCATGTACTACCAAACCAGCCTGGGTACCTACGATGCCATTGCCGGGATTTCGCTGGTCAGCCGAAAGTGGTTATTTGCCACCGGCATTCAGCATCCGTTCAACAAAAACGGCAACCGCTTTCAATGGTCCGATTGGGACCCGGTGTATAAAAATGGCGAAGGCGTTGATTACGTGCATAAATACAATAAGGCATACAACCTGAAGAGAGGAACCGATGTGATGCTGCGGATTGAACGCAACTTCCGCTTTTCGCGCTTCAATTTTACTGCCGGGTTACTGCCAATCTTCAGAATTAACAAAGATGAAATTGAAGATCCGGCCGGATCGGGCATACGGATAAAACTTGATGGCACTACCGGCATGGCGCTTTCAGGAATAGTAACAGCCGGTTATAGTTTTAATGTGAAAACAGGCGTTCGTCTTTTATTCGGTCATAAAATAACCCAACGCGATGTTAATCCCGATGGCCTTACCCGTAACATGGTTACTACCCTAAGTTATTTTTACAGGTTCTGATGGCACGGATTTATTTCTTTATCGTGTTGCTCGCCTTCAGCGCGAACCTCAGCAGGGCGCAACAAGCTCAGCTTGATCAAATCGATCAATTGCTGTTCGATTCTAAATTCGAAGACGCTATTACCTTCGCGGATAAGGTTGCACCCGGTACTTCCGATCTAAGCATATTGATGGCCAACAAAAAAGCAGAAGCGCTCATCCAGTTAGGAAGGTTTGATCAGGCCTCTGCCCTGCTGGATCAAACCCAAAGCTTTTCGGAGAAATCCAAAAACCCGGCTGCACTTGGAGCCGTGACGCAATCCACGCGCGGGTTTCTTTACCTTAACCAGGGCAGAAGCGATTTAGCTCTCGAACTGCTGGAAAACGCAGCGATAACCCTGAATGAAATCGGAGACCCGATTTACCTGGCACGTACCCTGGCCTACCTGGGACAGGCCTATGCCAGCACCGGCAAATATGCTCAGGCCGAAGAACAGTTGCGAATGGCCCTGTCCATCCGGCAGGATAAACTGCCCGAAACACACGAACTTATCGCAGCCTCGTATAACGACCTGGGAATGGTATTTAGTCAAACGGATGTGGATAAGGCCCTCGACTATTTTGACAAAGCCATCGAGTTGTACACCAAACTTCACGGTGCCGGCCATCCTAAAATTGCTATCGTTACCACTAACATGGGCTTGGCTTACCGCTCGATGAAACTCTATGGCGATGCCATAACTAACTTTGAAGACGCCCTTAAGGTATGGAATACGGTTTACTCCAGGCCCCATCCCTCCCAGGCATTTGTGTTGCTCAACCTTGGCCAGACCTATGCCGGCATGGGCGAACTGAACGCAGCACTGGAGTATTACCAAAAAGCACTTGCCATTTACCAGTCAACGCATGGCAAAAAACATCCCGACATTGCTTCCACGTATAACCTCATCGGCAAAATAAAAGTTACACAAGGTAAATATGATGAAGGACTTACCAATTACCAGCTGGCGCTAATAGCAAACGTCAGCTCCTTCGAAAGCACTGACATCAACGAAAACCCGGATGGAACCATCTTTTATAATGGTAACCAACTGCTGTATTCGATTATGTACAAAGCCCAGGCGCTTGAAAGCCGGTATTTCGGAAAAACCCTCAAGCAAAAAGATCTGGATAAAGCCATTAATAACCTTAAAGCCTGCGATGCGCTTATTGACCGCCTTCGGCAGCAAACCTCAAAAGAATCGGATAAGATTGCACTGGGCGCAATTGCAAACGAAGTGTATGCCGATGGGGCCCGGATAGCCCATGAGTTGAGTGAAGTTGCTTTCCGCAGAAGAGCACAGTATCGGGCAACAAGTTTTTATTTTGCCGAAAAGAGCAAGGCAGCCGTATTGCTCGATGCCATTTCAGATACCAACGCAAAGTCATTTGCCGGAATCCCGGACGATATCCTGGAAGAAGAACGTGGCCTCAAATCAGCACTCGCGTTGGTTAACCAAAAACTTGCTCAGAAGCCTTCGGAGGATGAGGAAAAATACCTTCGCGAAACGGCCTTTCACCTCAATCAAAGCTACCAGGCTTTTGTAAAAAATCTGGAAAGTAAGTACCCTGAATACTTCAACCTGAAATACAACTCCACTGCCCCTTCCATTTCCCAGGTACAAAACCTACTGCCGGAAAATACGGCTGCACTCAGTTACTTTATTGAT
>JAGUUF010000211.1 GCA_020063545.1 Cytophagales bacterium | reverse complement strand
GGGCTGTGGAAATCGTTTTATGAAGACGGGGCTTTAAAAAGCGAGGTTGAATATTCAGATGATTACGGCAGATGTATTGAGTATTATCATTCCGGAAAGGTTGCCGGTGAGGGCCCAAAATCGGGCACAAAACCCGTAGGACACTGGCGGTATTTTTCAGAAACTGACGGCACCCTGAACAGCGAAGGCGATTATGAAAATGGTAAAAAGCATGGGCTTTGGATTTCCTATTTTCCTTCAGGACGGATTGCCTCGCAAGGCACCTATGCCGATGGGGAGCCTCATGGTACATGGGAATATTATTTTGAAGACGGAAGCATCAGTTCTTCGGGCGAATTTATCGGGGGGCAGAAAAACGGGTACTGGAGTTCATCATCAAAAGATGGAAAGAAAATCAGCGAGGTAACCTATACGAATGGAAAAGGTGAATACCGCGAATATTATCCCAGCGGCAAACTTAAAGTTACCGGTATCATCCGCGACAATAAACGGGAAGGGCCCTGGAAATTTTATTATGAAGATGGAAAGAAGGAGGGTGACTGCGACTATGAAAACGGGAAAGGTGTTTACCGCGGGTATTATCCAAACGGAGCCCTTCAGACAAAGGGCGAGTTGAACGATGACTTGCGGGTTGGAACCTGGGAAATTTATGAACCTGACGGAACCCTTACAGGCTATTACAAACCTTTTTACGACCAGAAGAAGCTTACCACTGAAATAGTAGCTTTGAGCCAGCGAAAAACTGTTACCAATAAAGCTAACCGCTTTACCTACTTCGATGAGCGCACCAACGAGTTTCGTGGTGTAATTGTTGGCGGCAACCCCATGTTTATGTTTGCCGGGCGCCTGCCGCTTGCCATTGAATTTTATTCGCAGGAGCGGCTCGGCCATGAGTTTGAATTTGTCGGCATTCGCGACCCCTTCTTTGCGGCAGACAAAGACATTGCGCCTAACAAACTATTTGAGCGGGGATACTCCATGGCCATTCGCCAGAAGTTCTACAACCCCATTAAGGCAGGCATGTGGTATTTCGGTCATGAAATCCGCTTTACAAACGTTGGCCACTTTATCAACCAGGAGGTATCGGGCACGGTGGTTACCTTCAGTTCCTCCGAGCAGCGTATTCAGTACGGAATTGTTTTGGGTTACCGCGTAATGCAGCGAAACAATGCCGGAGGGTTTACGCTGGATATTTTCCTTTCCGGTGATCTGGGCTACCGTAATTTTGATTCCGCGCCCGGTAATGAGCAATACTTTAGCGAACTTAACCAAAAGGAACTTGCCCGAACACTCAGCTTCGGGTTAAACTTCGGAAACATATTCTCCCAGTGAAACCCTATCTTTGCCCGTGTGAAGGATAACTCCCTTCCCCATGCAGGTAAAAGAACTTACGCTTACCCCAGAAGAAGCCTTCCGGCCTGAACTCTTTGAATCCGTGCTGTATCAGCGACTGGGATTGCAGCCGGGCGGATCAGTTTTTGTAAGGCCGGTTAAACGATCCATCGATGCCCGTGCAAAAAAGGTTGTCGTTCGGGTAGTATGCGAAATTATCCCGGCCGATTCGAAGCCTGAACGGTATAGGCCTGAATACGTGGATGTCCGGAACAGCAGGCGCGTAATTATTGTTGGGAGCGGGCCTGCCGGGCTGTTTGCAGCCCTTCGGTTAATTGAGTTGGGTATAAAACCCATAATTGTTGAGCGGGGTAGCGATGTGAGAAAGCGCAGACGTGATCTGGCTGCCATTAACAAGTACCATATTGTTAATCCAGAATCGAATTATTGTTTTGGTGAAGGCGGAGCCGGGACCTATTCGGATGGGAAGCTTTACACCCGATCAAAAAAGCGGGGCGATGTGTACCGTATCCTTGAGATATTGGTAGCCCATGGTGCGCGCGAAGATATACGTTACGATGCACACCCGCACATCGGAACCAATAAACTTCCCGCACTGGTCGAAGCGTTGCGCAATACAATTCTGCAGGCTGGCGGAGAAATTTATTTTGATACGAAGGTTGTGGATATCCTGATCTCGGCCGGCAAAGCAATCGGTGTGAAACTTGCCACTGGCGAACCCATAACGGGTGAAGCGGTTGTACTGGCCACTGGTCACTCTGCCCGCGACATGTATGAACTGCTGCACCGAAAGAAAATCCTTATTGAAGCCAAGCCCTTTGCAATAGGGGTGCGGATTGAACATCCGCAGGAACTAATCGACAGAATACAATACCATTGCCACACAACACGCGATCCGAATTTACCGGCAAGTTCTTATTCGTTGGTTCACCAGGCCACCGTAAACGGCATCCAGCGGGGTGTTTTTTCATTTTGCATGTGCCCTGGCGGGTTTATTGTTCCGGCAGCCACTGCCCCCGGTGAAGTTGTAGTTAACGGCATGAGTCCATCGCGCAGGGATTCAAAATTTGCCAACTCAGGCATTGTAGTTGCCGTTGCTCAGCCGGATTTTACAACGTATGCCTCGGCCGGTCCGCTTTCCGGGATGTATTTCCAGGCGGAGATTGAACGGCAAGCCTGTATGCTTGCCGGAAACACCCAAACTGCACCGGCACAACGCATGGTTGACTTCCTTAACGGCAAGGTTTCCGACACGTTAAATGAGAGTTCCTATCAGCCCGGCCTCGCTTCCATTGACTTGCAGGCTGTTTTACCAGCCTTTATTTCGGATGCCCTTAAACAGGGCTTAAAGAATTTTGGTATCAAAATGAAAGGCTACCTTACCAACGAAGCGCAACTGGTTGGTGTGGAAAGCCGGACTTCCTCACCGGTGCGAATTCCGAGGACGGCATTACTTCAACATCCGCAGGTAAACGGGCTATACCCTTGTGGCGAGGGCGCAGGATATGCCGGTGGCATTGTTTCGGCAGCTATGGATGGCGAACGTTGTGCCGAAGCAGTTTGTAAAGCCATGAACATAATACCAAAAACAGTGTTGCTGTCCGATATACCAGTTAAATGAATAACAAGAGAACAGTCATTATAGGAGCATCAACAAACCCTTCGCGGTATGCCTATATGGCCGCTGAATTGCTTACTGAGTACGGCCATGACATTGTGCCGGTTGGAATCAGGCGCGGTGAAGTTTTCGGAAAACAGATAGAAGATTTACGGCAACAACCGGTTGTTGCCGATGTGGATACCGTTACCCTTTACATTGGCCCTCACCATCAACCTGAATGGTACAGCTATATCCTGGCATTAAAACCAAAGCGGGTGATATTCAACCCCGGAACAGAAAACCCCGAATTGGAAAAGCAGTTAACGCAACACGGCATTACTCCGGTTCACGGCTGTACACTGGTTATGTTGCGAACCGGCCAGTATTAGTTCATCGGATGGGCTGATTTTCTTTTTGCACAGCAATTACCGAAACACAAACAATTTTCCACTGCCCGTTAATTTTTTCAAGCACACGCACTTCTTCCTGCATAGGCCGATCGGTGTCGTCTTTTACATGCTGGGTAAACCGGGCGTAGGCCCCGTTTCCATAGATGCGTATATCCCGCCAGCTTCGTTCAATTTTTGCCGTTGACGGCTTCGAGGTTTTAAAGTAGTTGGAGAAACCCTTGTTTATGGCCTCCCACCCGGTAAATGAATTGACATCGGTGGTATCGGCAAACGACCAGAAGGCATAGGGCACTTTTGCCCAGCAATCGGCCCATGTTTTCTGGTCAATTTCAAAAAAGGCTTTGGTTTCCTTTTCAATCAACGATTTGATTACCACCTCATCATTGGCGGGTGCGGAGCTTTTCGTTTTTCCCTGGCCTATGGCCAGGCTGCCAGTTACGGCAAAGGCAAGTAAAAACAGGATTGCTTTTTTCATAGGCATACGGTTTATAGGTTAAAGCAGCAATTCCGATTTTGACCCTGAATTCAATAAGCACCCATTGAAAATGGGGTTATTTAAGCGGTGAGGGAAGTTACTAAAAATTTGTTTCAGGAAGGCAATGCAGCCCGGAAATATATGATCTTCGTCATGTGCCTATAACGAGTAATCTTGTACCTTAACTTTCATTAAACACCACGACTATGCTGTCAGACGATAAACTTCTAAAAATCAAGGATTTCTTAGTAAAGCCCGGAAAAAAGGTAAAACTGAAAGACTGGAGCACTAAGTACAAGGGTAAGGAACTCAATAAACGGGATGCCGAAGCCCTGTTGGACTTTGGCCGGAGGCACCTGGCCGAGATACAGGATAAACTCTATGCCCATAATCAATACAGTGTGCTGATCATCTTCCAGGCTATGGATGCTGCCGGAAAGGATGGGGCGGTAAAGCACATCATGTCGGGCTTTAACCCGCTGGGCGTAAAGGTGTATAGTTTTAAAGCTCCCAACTCTACCGAACTCGATCACGATTTCTTCTGGCGCCACAACCTGGCCATGCCGGCACGCGGGGAAATTGCCATCCATAACCGCTCGCATTATGAAAACGTGCTCGTAACCAAAGTGCATCCCGAGTGGATTCTAAATGAAAATATTCCAGGTATAGATTCGGTTAAGGATATTGATAAAAAATTCTGGGAAAACCGCTACAAGCAAATTAACCGGTTTGAGAAAAACCTGGCACAGAACGGCACCATTATCATGAAGTTCTTTCTGCACGTTTCGAAAAAAGAGCAGAAGAAACGATTTATGGAACGCATTGATGACCCGTCAAAAAACTGGAAGTTCTCACTCTCCGATCTTAAAGAACGCGCCTTCTGGGATGATTACCAGCAGGCGTATGAAGATGTATTTAACAACACCTCGAAGGATCACGCTCCGTGGTTTATCATCCCGGCCGATGACAAGTGGTACGCTCGGCTTGCTATTGCGTTTATTATTTACCGCCAGTTCGAACAGCTTAAGTTGAGTTATCCTATCGTTACCGATGCGCAGAAACAGGAGCTTCAGAAAGCCAAAATGCACCTGATGGCCGAAAATGGTTCGGGCGATAATGGCAAGGATAAAAAGAAGAAAAATAGCCGTAAGAAACCCAAAGTTGAGGCACCTGCCTGATGGTTCAGGCATACGTATAGGTGGGTTGGTTACTAACGTGTAAATAGCTTGAATTCGCTGAAGGTTGCCCCTCGCACGCAAGCGTAAAATATACCGGATTTAAAGGTCATATAACGGTCTAATTCCTACGTTTTCAGGCAAAATTCCGTATTTTTGTTGGTTTATTAGACGTTAAGGAATGAGTGCAACCAAAGAGCGGAAACCCGCCAATTATTCAGCCAGTAATATACAGGTTTTAGAGGGTCTGGAGGCCGTTCGCAAGCGCCCGGCCATGTACATAGGCGATGTTAGCGTTAAAGGCCTGCATCATCTGATTTGGGAGGTAGTGGATAACTCCATTGACGAGGCCCTGGCCGGCTATTGCGATACGATACAGGTTACGGTAAATGAAGATAATTCCGTTACGGTTGAGGATAACGGCCGTGGCATACCCACCGACATGCACGAAAAGGAAAAACGGTCGGCCCTGGAGGTAGTAATGACGGTTCTTCATGCCGGGGGCAAATTCGATAAGAATACCTACAAAGTTTCCGGGGGCCTTCACGGTGTGGGAGTATCGTGTGTAAACGCCCTTTCCGAAGTGCTTCATGCCACCGTTTACCGCGATGGCAAAATATGGGAGCAGGAATACCACCGCGGAGTTCCTCAGCATCCCGTTAAGGTTACCGGTGAATCGGAAAGGCGTGGCACCACCGTAAGGTTTTTACCCGACAAACAAATTTTTACGGTTACCGAATACAATTACGAAACCATTGCCACCCGCCTGCGCGAACTGGCATTTTTAAATCCAGGCATCCGGATAACATTAACCGATCTTCGTGAAAAGGATGAGAACGGCACTCCACGCACCAGCGAGTTTTTATCGCAGGGCGGCTTGCCCGAATTTGTGGAATACATAGATGCCACCCGCGACAAACTTATCCCGAAGCCGATATACATCGAAAGCGACCGGGGCGGCATTCCCGTGCAGGTGGCACTGAGCTACAACACTTCGTTCAGCGAAAACCTGGTATCGTATGTTAACAACATCAATACCCACGAAGGAGGAACCCATGTTGCCGGTTTTCGCAGGGCACTTACCCGTACGCTAAAAGCCTATGCCGATAAGTCGGGTTTATTGGATAAGGTTAAAATCGATATTAATGGCGATGATTTCCGGGAAGGGTTAACAGCCGTGATTTCGGTTAAAGTGGCCGAACCCCAGTTCGAGGGTCAAACCAAAACCAAGTTGGGAAATTCTGAAGCGATGGGTGTGGTGGATCAATCGGTAGGCGAGGTGTTGCAGT
>JAGUUF010000069.1 GCA_020063545.1 Cytophagales bacterium | reverse complement strand
GGTACGATTCGGCTTGCTGGTATTGGTTCAGCTCAATAAAAACATCGGCAAGGTCCTGGTACATTTGTGTCAGCAGGCGTGTTTCACCTAACCTGATAAAAAGTTGTTCAGCTTGTTTGAAGTTATGGATGGCTTCGTCATATTTTTTTTCGTGAAGTGCCGAAACGGCAAAACCCCAGTACACGTAAGCAACGGTGCGCTGGTTGTTGTTTTGCCTGGCGTGTGTCAGCGATGCATTAAAATATTTCTTTGCATCCGTGACTTTGCCTAAATAGTTATAGAGCTCGCCAATGTTGTACAGTGTAATGGCACTGGTAACGGTATCTTTTTTCTTAAGTTCAAGTGACTGCAGTAAAAAAGTAAGCGCTTTATCATAATCCCCCATCCGTTTGTATACTTCACCCAGGTTATTATACGTTTGACCAAGGCCAACGCTGTCATCGGCAGTCTGGTACTGTCGTGCAGCCATCAGATAATAATTCTGCGCCAGGTCATAAACGCCTTCATACCAGAATGAATTTCCGATTACGGTTAAGGCGCGGGCATAGCCCTTTGTATAATTGATTTGTTGGGCTGATTCGGCACTGTGTAAGGCAATTCTTCTTGAAGCGTACGGATTTATTTTCAGGTACTCGTTGGCTAACTGGTTTAATTCAGCTACGTAGGTTGAATCACGCCTCCGGTTACCAAACCTGGCAAGGCTATCGGGTAATTGGATCTGTGCAACTGCAGCGTAGCAAAAAAACAATACCGCACCAATGTTGCACAATGATTTTTTTGTCATAAAAATTTGCTTTCCAGTTATTGCCCGGAAATGGCTTTCAATACATCATGCTGTGTAATAATGTGCACCTGCTGCTTGTCATCCCTGATTAGTACCGCCTTGTTGTCTTTGTTTAACAGCGAGGATAATACATCCAGCGTGCTGTCGGGTGCAACAAAGAGCATGGGCTTATCCATAACCTCGCCAACGGTTTTGGTCCGGAGTTGGGGGTCTTCCATCATTTTTTCAAGCAGCCCTGAAGAACTTACGCTACCGATGAAGTTGTCGTTTTCAGTAACCGGTATCTGGTCAATGCCTTCGCGGCTCATCAGCAAAATGGCTTCGCTTACCCGGGCATTTTTTGCTACCGTAAACAAGCTGGTGCGTCCGTTGCGCGACTGTATGAGGTGGCGTGCGGTTGCGGCATAGGGTGTCTCGGCAAAGCCGTTATCCTTCATCCACTGGTCGTTATACACCTTTGCGAGGTAACGGGTACCATGGTCGGGCAGGAGAATGACCATCACATCGTCTTTTTTAAGATGTTCCCGGGCGTATTCCAGCGCCCCGTGAACGGCCGAGCCGCTTGACCAGCCCACAAACAGGCCTTCTTCGCGGGCCAGCTTGCGGGTCATCAAGGCGCCATCTTTATCCGTTACCTTGATAAACAAGTCAATCACATCAAAGTCAACATTCTTAGGAAGGATATCCTCCCCAAACCCCTCGGTCAGGTATGGGTAAATTTCTTTCTCATCGAATATGCCGGTCTCCTTGTACTTTTTAAACACCGATCCATACGTATCAATACCTACGGCAATAATATTCTTGTTTTGTTCTTTTAAATACCGCGCTGTTCCGCACATGGAGCCTCCCGTACCCACTGTGGCCACATAGTGTGTGATTTTCCCGTCAGTTTGTTTCCATATTTCCGGCCCGGTGGTTTCGTAATGTGCCTTGGCATTGCTCGGGTTATCGTACTGATTCGGGTATATGGAGTTGGGAATCTCCTTGTTTAGCTTCCGGGCAACCGAATAATACGATCGGGGGTCGTCCGGCTCCACGTTGGTGGGGCAAACAATCACCTCGGCACCCACTGCCCGAAGGATGTTTATCTTTTCCTGCGACTGCTTGTCGGCCATGGTAAAAATGCACTTGTACCCTTTGGCAATCGCGGTCAGCGCAAGCCCCATTCCGGTATTTCCCGATGTTCCTTCTATAATGGTGCCCCCGGGTTTAAGAATGCCGGCTTTTTCGGCATCCTCGATCATCTTCAGCGCCATCCGGTCTTTCGTAGAGTTGCCCGGGTTGAAATATTCGATTTTAGCCAGAAACGTTCCCGGAATCCCTTTAAAAAGCTTGTTCAAACGGATTATCGGGGTATTTCCGATGGTTTCGACAATGGATTGATACACGTGCATGGGGCTGCAAATGTACAAAAATTGAAAACCCGCGCGGGCAGGTGTTATTTCTGAGGAATTTCACGGTTTTTTGGGTTACAATCCCAGGCTCAACGATATTTTAAGAAGCCTTGAATTGTTTATAGCGTAATAGGCTGAACTGCATTAACTTTACAGGTTTAAGGTGTGGGTGGTTGGACTTTAACCTATTAATATAGAATGATTCGGATTTTTACAATTCTTGCCTTGTTTTTCCTGGTAGCCGGGGCAAATGCACAGGCAACATTTACATCGATATCCAGCGGGGATTGGAATGGAGGGCTTACCGTGTGGTCAGTAGTGGGTGTT
>JAGUUF010000118.1 GCA_020063545.1 Cytophagales bacterium | reverse complement strand
TCACCCTGAGTTTGGCGCAGTACTGGAGTCTATTGCGCAGTCGCTCAATGTATTTCATACCAAATTCCCGGTCTATCCCTTTCCGTATAAACACTTCACCATCTTTAACGGCTTGCAGGGCGGTGGCATGGAATTTCCGGGCATGGCCAACGACCAGGAGATTTCCGGAGCCATGATTGAACAATGGACGGGTAAGAAAATTCCGGATGCTGAGGCACAGCTTGGTCTTACGTTGCACGAAATGTGCCACATGTACTTTCCGTTTATGATGGGCATTAATGAAAAGAAGTATGCCTGGATGGACGAAGGCTTTGCCAGTTTCTCCGATTACTTTATTGACCAGATGTTTCCACCGGGCAACTGGGATCAGCCCTACCTCGGCTCACAGCGTGTGCTGCCCATCATGGTGCCCAGCCACATTGCCGAAGGCAGCGGGCTGAATTCGTACACCATCGGTTCGCAATCGTATATCGCGCTGTACCACCTGCTGGGAAAGGATATGTTTTTGAAATGCCTGCACGGCTATATGAATGAGTGGAAGCATAAACATCCTACACCGTACGATTTTATGTTTGTATTTAACCGGGTGTCGGGTCAAAACCTGAACTGGTTCTGGAACAAATGGTATTTCGACTGGGGCTATATGGATATTGGTATTACCGGTGTTAAGGGTAACGTGATTACTATTGAAAACAAGGGCGGCCGCCCGGTTTATGGTAAGGTAATTGTGCAATTCACCGATGACACGTCCATCACCGAAGAAATAAATCCAGCCGTTTGGAAAGCCGGAAAGGTTTACAACCACAAGGCCAACACCGGAAAGAAGAAGATTAAATCCGTGCAGGTGGTGGTTCCGCTGAGTGGCGATGCCGATGCACAGAACAATGTGTGGGTGGTTAAATAACCTCACCGTGGTGGTTAACCTTTTTTGAAATATTGATTGTTATGCTGACGAACACCAGAGGTGTGAGGAAGCATCTTTTACTTAGTTGTTGTATTCTTAATTAATAGGTCCTTCGCACGCCTTTGGCGGGCTCAGGACGACACGTTTTTTGGTTTGACTAAATATTAATTGTTATGCTGAGGAGCGCCAAAGGCGCGAGGAAGCATCTTTTACTTAGTTGTTGTATTCTTAAATAAGAGGTCTTTCACCTCGCCAGCAGTGGGGCTCAGGACGACAGGTTATTGTTTGATTAGTCTTTAATCTGGTGTTTTTTATTCCGCACCATATTTTCCACCGTCCAGTCAACCTGTTTTTCAAACGGGTGCTTCCGCTGCAGGCATTCTTTTTTGTTGCACAGGCGGCATGAAAAATCGAGGCAGCCATCGGAGTGAACGAAGAGTTCGAGCGAGTCGCCAAAATGATTCCGGACGAGCAATGCCAGTTCATCAATTTCGCGGTGGGCTTCGTGCACATTCAGGTACCACGGCACGGTAAGGTGGCAATCCAGGTGCAGGGCGCTGCCGTATTTAATGATGCGCATGTTGTGCAGGTCAACCCAGTTTTCCCTGCGGTTTTCATTGAGTACCTGTGCCAGCCGGGTTATCAGTTCCATATCCTGCTCGTCCATAATCCCCGCCAGCGCGGTGCGGATTATTTTATATCCTGTGTACAGAATTACAGCGCTCAGTATAAGGGCAACGGCACTGTCAATCCACGTAACTCCTGTGAAGTAAATCAACGCGAGGCCGGCCAGTATCCCTGCGCTGGTGTACGTATCCGATAGCAGGTGCTTTCCGCTGGCCTGCAGCGCCAGCGAATTGTTTTTTGTTCCGATGCGCAGACACCATATACCCATCGCTGCGTTTATGACAGCCGTAACGCCAATCAGGATCATCCCGGTATCCAGTTTGAAAAGCGGAGACGGGTTAAAAAGATTTTTTACTGATTCTATTATAATGTAAACACCGGCCAGTACAATCATGCTGCCTTCAATGCCGGCCGACAGAAATTCTACTTTACCGTGCCCGTACGGGTGGTTCGAATCGCGCGGCTGGGCCGAAAGGTAAAGGCTGTATAGCCCTAAAAAGCCGGCCACCACATTTACGATGCTCTCCAGCGCATCGGTTAGTATGGCAACCGAGCCGGTTAAAAAATAGGCTGTTACCTTAACCAGCAACAACAGCGAGGCCGAAATGGCAACCCAGCGCTGAACAGCAATATTCTGTAATGCAACTGCCATGTTATGATTTTTTGCCGATAAGTTTGATCAATGCCGGAATGGCAATAAGCACCCACACTACATTAATAAACGTGTTGGCATAAGCGGTGTAGTACACCGAATAAATGATCAGGAAAATTCCGCCAACCAGGTTCAGGAATAGGAACAAGAACGAATCGGATTTTATTTTCTGGTAACTGTTTAACCCGTAGGCAGTTATTACCATAACCGATCCGCTCCAACCGATAATGTCAATCAGCAGTTTCATTTAACGGTTATAAAGTTCATTCAGCAACATAACAACACCTATCAGGAATACCAATCCAAGCAAAACCTTGCGAAACGTGTGTTGCGAAATTCGGTTCAGGATCAGTTTGCCAATATAACTTCCAATAAAGGCAAGCACAACCAGAAAGGGTATGGTCCACCATTGTTCGCGCTGCAGGTAATTGCTATCGAGGTAAATCAGCGATCGGCTCAGGTCAACACCAAAATCAATGGCGGCCGAAGTACCCACCAGGATATTCTTTTCAAGGTTAAAAGCAGCAAGCACCAGCCCGCGCACGGCCCCGCCCGTACCGATGAAGCCGGCAAGAAACCCCGCAAGGGCACCGCCCCATACGGAGTTGAACAGCGAGGCATCAACCCGAAAATCCGGTTTAACGTACAGCAGGGAACTGAACCCGATAAGGAACAAACTCAGGATAAGTTTGGCGTAAATAAATTCAACATGCCGCACCACATAGGCACCGCCAATGGCAAACAGCACACTCGAAATACCCAGCCAAAGCACCAAACGCCAGTCTATCGTTTTCCAGAACAGGGTGAGTTTTGCTGTGTTGCTGAACACATGGAGCAGGCCGGTAAGCACCAGCACCGTTTGGAAATTGTAGAAAAACTGGGCAATCGAAACAAAAAACAAAGAAGAGCCAAATCCGCCAACCGTTCCGAGAATCTCAGACAGCAGCGTGATAAGAAAGAAGATGAGGATTTCCAACGGGTAAGGATTTCGGTTTATTTTTGCCGGGTTGAAAGATCGCTCATTTAATTAATTTCTTCATGCCGGCAGTTGAAAAGATTTTACCACCAGATAGAAAATTTTTGCCAGCGGGTTTTACCGTTACCGGCTGGCCTGAGCTGAAACCGTTTTTTGATGACTTGCTTGAACGGAGGCTGGATACAGTGCAGGCGTTGCGAAAATGGTTTGCCGATCGCAGTGAACTGGAAGCTGTGCTCTCCGAAGACCTTGGCTGGCGGTATATTAACATGACACGGTTTACTGATAACGAAGAATACAGCAAGGCGTACCAGTTTTTTATTGAGACTATTCAGCCGCAGATAGCCCCGGTAACCGATAAGCTAAACCGCAAGGCGGCCGGATCGGCTTTTCTTGCTGAACTTGAAAAAGAAACCGGCTTCGACATCCTTATCCGAAACCTGAAAAAAGATATCGAGATTTTTCGCGAAGAGAATGTTCCGTTGTTTACCGAGATCAGCCTGGAGCAACAGAAATATAACCAGGTTGCCGGGGCCATGACGGTTGACATAAACGGCAAGGAAATGACCTTGCAACAGGCTTCGGTCTTGCTTATGGAAACCGACAGGTCGGTGCGTGAAACGGTGTACACCAAAATTTCTTCCCGCAGGCTGCAAGACAAAACTACCCTGGATGAGCTGCTCACATCGCTCATTAACCTGCGGCACCGGGTTGCCGTAAATGCCGGCTTTGCCAATTTCCGGGATTATATGTTCAAGGCGCTCGGCCGGTTTGATTACACCCCGCAGGATTGCTTCGACTTTCACCAGTCGGTGCAAAGCCAGCTGGTGCCGGTACTTAATGAGATTACCCTGGACCGAAAGAAAAAGCTTGGGGTTGACCGGCTTAAGCCCTGGGATAAAGCCGTGGACCCGGAAGGCCGTAAACCCCTCAAGGCATTTACCGATGGGAAAGACCTGACCGAAAAAGCCATTGCGTGCTTCCGTAAAATTGATCCGTACCTGGGCCAGTGCCTTGCTATTATGCACAGCATGGGCCACCTCGATTTGGAATCGAGAAAAGGAAAGGCTCCCGGGGGTTATAATTATCCGTTGGCTGAAGTTGGTGTTCCCTTTATTTTTATGAATGCGACCACCACGCTGCGCGATATGGTAACCATGATGCACGAGGGCGGGCACGCAGTGCATAATTTTTTAACGCGAAACCTGGAGTTGAATGATTTTAAGTCCACCCCATCGGAAGTAGCGGAGCTGGCATCCATGTCAATGGAATTGATTTCGATGGACCACTGGGATATTTTTTTTACGAATGCTGACGACCTGAAACGTGCCAAGCGCGAGCACCTGGAAGATATTATTGAAACGCTGCCATGGGTTGCTGTTATTGATGCGTTTCAGCATTGGGTGTATGAAAATCCGCAACACCATAAAGATGAACGAAAAGAAAACTGGAACCGGATTTTTACTTCTTTTTCAGATACAATTACCGATTGGCAGGGGCAGGAGCAAAGCCGGGATTACCTGTGGCAAAAGCAACTGCACCTTTATGAAGTGCCGTTCTACTATATAGAGTATGGAATGGCCCAGCTTGGCGCAATTGCCGTGTGGCGGAATTACCGCCTTAACCGGCAAGCGGGGTTAACCGGATACATGGAGGCGCTGAAACTGGGTTATCTGAAGAGTATACCCGAAATCTATAAAGCTGCGGGCATCCGGTTTGATTTCAGTGCACCTTACATCAGCGAACTGATGTGGTTTGTTAAGGATGAACTTAACAGGTTACGTTAACCGCGGCTTTTATCAAGCAAGTTGCTCAAGGTGGTGGCTTCGGCCTCGGATAACTGTAAGGTTGAATCAAGCGAATCCTGGAATTTATTGATCCGGCTCAGCAACTGGATCCCTTTATCCGTAATGAACACATCAGAAGCGCGCTTATCGGCCCGGCACGGTTCTTTTTGAATAAGCTGTTTGGCTAACATCCTGCTGAGCAGCCTGGAAACGTCTGAATTCTGATCGAGCATGCGTTTCTTTATGTCTTTGGCCGATAAACTTTTCGGGTGCTGCCCTTTCAGAATGCGAAGGATATTAAACTGCTGGTTGGTTATGCCGTACGATTTAAAAAACTGCTGGTGCCTGGCCTGAAGCCAGCTTGCGGTAAACAACAGGTTGAGTACGGCTTTTTGGTGTGCACTAACGAATTTGGACTGTTTTATTTCTTCTTCAATTTTCATTTACGGAAAAAATTGTAAAGAACAGAAACCACAAAGTGCACAACGCATACACGAAGAACACAAAGTAATGGTAAAGTGCTTGGTGAACTTAGTATTCTGCTTTAGTGCGCTTTGTGGTTAAGCAGGCTGTATTAAGCCTGTTTGTCTAACTCTACTTTGATTACAAGGGTAACGTCATCGCTCACCACCATTTCGCCACCGGCAAGTTTGTTGGCCCAGCTAACACCGTATTCCTGCCGGTTAATGGTACCGGTAACTTTAAAGCCGGCTTTGGTGCCGCGGCCGGTGTTTACCGTTCCGCCATACACTACATCAAACTCAACTTTTTTAGTAACACCTTTCATGGTGAAATCGCCTTTCAGTTTGTATTTGGAACCTTCCTTAACCAGGTTACCTTTAAACGTGATTTCCGGGAATTTTTCGGCATCAAAGAAATCAGGTGATCGCAGGTGTCCGTCACGCCTTTCGTTGTCGGTGTTAATGGACGCCACTTTTGCTGCGAAAGAAACTTCGGCACCGTTAAAGTCATCGCTTTTGCTTACCACCGTGGCGGTGTAATCCTTAAACACACCTTCGGTTTCGGACACGACCATGTGCACCACGCTGAACCCGATTTTGGAATGAACCTTATCGATGTTCCAGGTGGTTTGGGCCAATACGCTGCCGCTCAGCAGCAGGGTGGCCATGATGAAATACAGTTTTTTCATACGTGTTTGTTGTTGTTTCTGGTTTTAGATGCAAGTATAACACCGGAGTTAAAATAAATGTTTAAACATCTATTTTATTTCTTGTAAGTAGCTGATAATCAATTAAAAAAAAAATCAAATGTTGAGCCAGTAGCTGATTTTAAGCACTACGCCCCGAAGCCTGGGGTCGCCTTTGGCAAAGTAACGGCCGTCTGTATCGGTAAAGGATTCGGTAACATAGTTATCGGTATAAACCAGGAAAATGTCCGATACGGGTTTGAACCGCCATTGCAGCCTGGAGTTAATGTTCAGGTTGTTGATTTGGTTGTTATACTGAAGAAAGGTGGTGAAGAAGAAACTACGGGTAAAGGTAAGGTCAATTCGCGGCCCGATGAGCAGCAGGTCGGCATCGTTGTAGGGTTCGGGCAGCCGGATGCGGTTGTACGAAAAGTTGAGCGAAACAAACCCCCACGGAATGTAGCGGTACGTTGCCGAGCCGCCAATGTTAAAACGATGTCCGTTAAAATATTCGCCTATGCGCCCGGAGAGATTGGCAAAGAAAAGTTTGCGGGCATCGGAGTTAAACATCCCGACAATAACATCCTGGTAATATTCTGTTCCTGCTGCAAGTTTCGGCCCATTGGTACCGCTGGGGTCAAATGCGCTGAACAAATAGGTGTATTCCCTTCTGAGGCGTATGTTCCAGTTGGCGGTATTTTTATACCGCATGCGGTACATCAGGTTCACATCCCAGTCGAGCAGGCCGTATACCTGGTTACCCAGTATATCAAAATCAAACCCGGGGCCATGGCTTTGGATACCCGATGACTTTGGATAGAAATTGTACCACTGCGTATAAGCAAGTTGCTGAATATCCTTTCTGCGCACAAAACCAACTTCGGGGTTATAGTTGGCACCTACGCTGCGGGTAAACAGGTTAATAGACCAGGTAAGCGTGCTGTAGTTAATGGAGCTTCCAAATGCAAATGCTGAGTCAAGCTGGTTTTGATCGAATGAGCGGTGATAGAATAATTTTCCGTTCCACACATTGTTTTTGCTGGCCAGGTTATAGTCAAGGCCGATAAGCCTGTTGTATTTTTCGGGGCTCGTTGTAAACTCACCGTTAATGGAATCCTGAAAGGCCTGTTTGTTGATTAGGATCAGCCCAATATTTGAACGGGTAAAAACTTTTCGCTGCAACGAAGCCACCAGGAAGTTGGTGGACGGAACATTTACCCGGTTATCCTCCACGGTTTGCATGTCCATGAACCCGATGCGCCAGTTGTTATCAATCTTTCCGCTCAGGCGAACCCCTCCGTAAATGGGGTTTTGTAAATTTTGCCCGGTAGCTTCATCGCGTACTACGCCAATTCTGCGCGAGAAAAACGGGCGTGTGCCCTCTACACCGAAATCAGCAAACAGGTCGGCATTTTCAAGAAAAAACTGCCGCTGCTCCGGGAAAAAAATCTCGAACCGGTCAAGGTTGGTAACCTGCGCATCTACCTCTACCTGCGAAAAATCGGGGTTAAAGGTTAAGTCGAGGTTGAGTGCCGAACTGATTCCCACTTTAGCATCAAAGCCCATTTCAAAATCTTTGTCGGTTGCCGATCCTTCCGTAAAATTTT
>JAGUUF010000154.1 GCA_020063545.1 Cytophagales bacterium | reverse complement strand
GAACACAAAGGACTTTACTGGAGTAAGGTTGCCGGCACCGCGGATGCCAAAACTGTTGAGCCGGATGAGGAGTATATCATTCCGCTTGGTAAGGCTAATGTTGTGCAAAAGGCTGATGAAGGTAAAATAAGTTCAGGCGAATCGGCAGTTGTTATTACCTATGGCATGGGTGTTTACTGGGCCAAAGAAGCAGCCAGGGATTTTTCAGGAAAGATTGAAATACTTGATTTGCGTTCACTTAACCCGCTCGACTGGCCGGCTGTTGTAGCCTCGGTTAAAAAACACGGCCGTGCAGTTGTTTTAACTGAAGAACCCCTGTTGAACTCCTTTGCTGAATCGCTGGCCGGCAGGATACAGAAGGAATGTTTTCAATACCTCGATGCCCCGGTGTGGACACTCGGTGCCGCCAACCTGCCGGCTGTGCCGCTGAATGTTAACCTGGAAAAAATGATGCTGCCCGATGCTGCGAAGGTGGCAGCGGCTATTAAGGAGTTGCTATCGTATTAACTCAATTGCCAACTTAAAATCTAATCTAAAATGGGAAACCCACCCCGATGTTATAAATCACAGGTTCGCGGTTAACACCAAACGGTCCGAAGAATTTTATTTTATCCAGCACAAACCGGTCGCCTTCGGGCCGGGCCGGGTCGTACACCTTGAGGCCCACATCAAACCGAAGGATAAGGAAGGAAAAATTAAACCGTAATCCGAAGCCTGTACCCATCCCGATTTCCTTATAAAATTCGGTTAGCTTGAACTGTGAGTTACCGTTTTCAACCACGTTATCATTGTCATCCAGTTTAACGCGGGGTTTAAACGTCCAAACGTTGCCCATGTCAAAAAACAAAGCTCCCTCAAAAAAACCGAAGAGCTTTCTGCGCAGTTCAATGCTGTTCTCGAGCAGGATTTCACCCGGCACTTCAAACTGGTAGCTGTACAGGCCGTCCTTATTCGGGTTGGCGCTCGGATCAGGCCGGTAACTTCCGGGCCCAAGCCTTCGCGGCCGCCAAGCCCGCACGCTGTTGCTGCCACCGGCAAAGAAATATTTTTCGTACGGTAATGCCCCGTTGTCGCCATAGGAATAGCCCACCCCCGCATTGAAGCGGAAGGCCAGCATGGTGTTTTTGTTCAGGATGGTGATTCGCCTGACATCGGCATTAAGCCGGATGTACCGGAAGGTTTGGAGGTTGCGGTTTTCAACAATCGGGAACGTATAAAGTCCCTGAAAGGTACCCCCGCTCTCCACTGCCCACCTGAAGAACACCGAGTTCTCTTCAAGGTTTCCGTAGTTGTTGTGGTTCCACGACATGGCAAAGCCCGTGCTGCTTACAAATGACGGATCGAAACTGAACTTAAGGGTATTGCCCTGGTAGGTATATAAGCTGTCGAGCAGGGCATCAAAATCAGAACGCAGTTTTGAGTTAATGATGCTGAGGCTGGCAAACGTGAAATCGAACCTGCGTATCCGTGAATTATCCCAGCTGTAGATGTAATTAAACGAAATGTTCGACCGCTGGTATTCGGGCCGGTCGGTATAGTTAAAGCCAAGTTGGGCTTTGGTGCGCGGATTTAACCGCCCAAAGCGATAGCGGGTTTCTTCTTTCAAGGGAATAAGAAATTGAGGAAACGTGATGGAGGCGTTAATACCCGCGTCCACGCTTTGATAAACACTGCCCAATTCGGTTGCTGCAGCAACGCCCTCATACCCTATACGCCCGTTCATTTCAAAGTTTTCCAATCCCCTGAAAATGTTGCGCTTTTTGAAGTTCAGGTTGTAATAGGGCCCCGGAAATCCCTGCGTTACGCTTAGTCCTACTTCGTTCGACCACTGGTACCGGTCGAACGTACTGGTGAAAATGTTGGCGATAAATTGGCCACCGGTTGTGTCAAAATTAATGTTCACAAACTTGAACACATCGAGGTTGGCCAGTTGCCGCTGTGTATTGAAGGTTTTGGTGCGGCTATAAGGTGTGCCGGGTTCAATGAATATGCGCTGGCTCAGTATTTTCAGGTTATATGTGTTTTCATAGCTGCTGAAGCGGATGTTGCGGAAAGTTTCCTGTTTCCGGTTTACACTGGGAAGGGTTATCCCGGCATCGGTGGTGAAGTTAATGTCGGTGATATAAAATTTCTTATGAAAACCCCTCCTGGCGGGATCCTTCACGCTTACCTTCACCATTACGCTGCGGCCGTTCAGCGAAGCTGTATCCACCTCAAACAATACGTATTGACGGCTGAAGTCGTAGTACCCTTCATCTTTCATCAGCAGGTCAATGCGCTCGCGCTCCCGGGTAAAATTTTCCTGGTTGTACCGCTCGCCTTTTTTCAGGTAACTGTTGCCTGAATATTTTGTTAACAACTCCAGAATAGCTGTATCGCGTGTTTCGTACAGGATGCTGTCGAGAATGTAAGGCGCTCCCGGGTTGGCATGGTAACGAATGTTAAGGCCGCGTTTTAACCCGATTCCCAGCGGGGTTGCTTTTTCGGTTTGGTACCATACCGAGTTCTGAAAATAGCCGTTGGTAAACAGGTAATCCTTAATCCGCTCAACCGCTGTTTCAATTTTTGCCGTATCAACCAGGGTAACCGGCTCACCCCATTGCATAAACAGGTTCCCGTTTTGCAGCCGGTCGTCATATTTTTCTATTTTCTGCTGCTTGCGGAACTGCAGGTTATTGATGCGCTTAACTTTTTGTGTACGGGCAATTTTTGCGTCAAATTTTTTTACCTTCTGTTCTTTCCTTCGCTCAAATTTTTCAGGTCTGAAATTGCGCTCACCGGTATAATACATGGATACCAGGAAATGCATCGGCATAAACAGGAACTTGCGGTTGGTTTCGATCCCGGTAAGCTCTTCCAGTTTTGACTTGCTGATGTTTTTGGGTGCCGTTACTTTTTGTTTGTAGAGTAACTGCTCGTTCTGTTTAAGATGCCGCGTGCCCAAACAGCCCTGAAGCATCAGGACGAAGAGAATAAAAAAATAATATTTACTTTTCGTGCAGTTCAAAACAGGTAACAATGCTTTCCAGGACCCGGATTAAGTTTATTAAATCCCTGCAATTAAAGAAATACCGAAAACAGGAACAATGTTTTGTGGTGGAGGGCAGTAAAAGCGTATTGGAAGTTTTGCAATCGGATTTTGAGGTGTTGACACTTTTGGCCACGCAGGCGTTTCTGGACGGTAACCGGAAGGTGATGGATCGTTACCGGGGTGAGGTTCTTATGGTGCGGGCCAGTGAGTTACAAGCGTTGGGCGACTTTAAAACCAACGATTCGGCTCTGGCTGTAGTAAAAATGCCCCGCGTGAGCGAACCCGTTTTAAAATCAGGTAAGTTTTACCTGGTGCTGGACGATATACGCGACCCCGGAAATCTGGGCACCATCATCCGCATTGCCGACTGGTACGGCATTTCAGGTATACTTGCTTCAACGGAAACTGCCGATGTGTATAACAGCAAAGTACTTTCGGCAAGTATGGGCTCATTTACGCGGGTTAAGGTATACTATACCGATCTGGTTCCATACCTGCAAAAAGTCAAGTTTCCGGTTATCGGCACGTTTCTTTCCGGGGAAAATATTTACCAGTTAGGCAAAATCACCGGGGGGTTGCTGGTAATCGGCAATGAAGCAAATGGCATTTCAAAGGAGGTAGAAGCTTTGGTAACCAGGCGCATCACCATCCCGCGTATTGGTAAAGCAGAATCGCTTAATGCTGCTGTGGCTACCGCCATTGTATGCGATAACCTGGTGCGTAACCTGGGCGATTTAAGCGAAAAATGACAGATATTTTTTTTTGGGTAATGGTTATATTCGGGTGTTGTAGGCCATTCGCTTCGTTCCGTGGACAGAGACGTATTAAATAATAAATTCGGTGTTCGCAGACATATCAAAATGGTGACAGACCACTGACAAAATGATAAGCTAAAATGAAATACCGCATAAAGGAACTGGAGGAGGAAAACCGCAAACTCAAGCAGATGTATGCGGATCTGGCCCTGGACAATAAGATGCTCAAGGACGTTTTGGGAAAAAAG
>JAGUUF010000272.1 GCA_020063545.1 Cytophagales bacterium | reverse complement strand
TGTATGTTCTGAACTTCACCGGCACTATGGTGTCGGTTGAGACCTATAACGATACCCGGCATTTGAAGGGATTGCACGTACCGGCAGCGCAGGCGTAACTATTTTCTTTCGTGAACTTGACCTAATGCGGACCGTGCCTTGCTGTCAATGCTGTTTTTGTAATCGTGCTTTTTATAGCTCAGTGCTTTCCTAAAGTAGAAGGCAGCTTGTTTCTTATCGCCTTCGGCCATATACAAGTAGCCCAACTGAAGGCAGGCGTTAGGTGCAAAATACCACGGATTGTCGCCACTCATGCTAATGGTTTGCTGGTAAAGAGGTTTGCAGGCTTCCGGTTTATTAAGCTTATGGTAAAGCCGGGCTTTGCGGTAAACAAATTCTGTTTGTTCTTTCCGTGTGCGTAGTTCATCGGGGTTTACCGAGGCAGTAACCTGCTCTGCCATTTCATAGTAGCCGCCATCGGTTGCATACCTGATCTTTAGTAGGAGTGGATTCGGAAACTCTTTTTCAGTAAGGCTCTTTGCCGCATGGCGGTCAGCTTCGGCATATTCCCTTCCTGATATCCGTGCTTTGGCTGCAAATTCATCGGCTGCAGGTTTATTACCCAGCAGCCAGTAGCAAACAGCTGTTTTGTAGTAACTGTCTTTAATGAAATTATCACCCGTATAATTTTTTAGAAAATTCTGGTATGCTGTTATGGCTGTATTGTACTCACCTTTATGGAGGTACACCTCCCCGGAAAGGTAGTCGGCATACGCAAACGCAAGTCCTTCCTGCCTGGTCTTCAGCGTTTCCAGGTAGGTAAGTGCTTTTTCGCTTTCTGAATTTTTGATGGCCAGCACTGCGGCAAGAAACAGGCTCATTCGTGTATGGTTGTCGGGTGGCCACTCCGATAACGCCTGCAAGGCTGTGTGCGGCTGTTGAAGAATGAGCCCTTGTGCGAGGTACAACATCAGGGAAGCTTCGGTAGCCACCACGGGATTATCTGAACGCTGAAGCGATTGTAATTTAGCAATCCCTTTTTCAACCGAACCGTGCATGGACAAAACTGACAATACCCACTGGTATTTATCCGGTACCGAGCCCAGCATGATGTTAAGAAGCCCGGAGGTTTTCTGAATCGGGGTAAAACTGGGATACTTATTTAAACAATCCTGTACCAGGGCATAACATTGCCGGATGTTCCAGGCGGCATCGAACTCATGGCCGAATTTCAGGTATACAAAGGCCCATTGAAGCCGTAATTCAGCACTTGCATGCAGCACCTGGGGTGTTTTCGGAGAAAGTTTGCTTAATGCCTGCAGTCTTTCTTCATAGGCATCTTCAAACGTGTCGAAGCGGGATTCATCTTCGGTAATCAGCAATTCAAGTGCATCGCACAATGAAGCGAGGTAAATTGATTCAGTGGTAGTTGTTTTTTTTTGGATGGTTTTACGTGCTTCGGTAAAATTCAGGTTAAGGGCCTGCCGCCAGGCTGTTTGTTCGGCAGGTTCACCAAGCCAGGCAGCGGTTTGCTGGGCTACTGCCGGCAGTATGCATAAAAAAAGGCAGGATATGATTCCTGCCTTTTGAATTCGTATAGTCAATGTGCTATCCAACGGCTTTTCTTCTTCGTGTTGTAGTAGTTGGTGCTCCGGCTTTTTTCGGTTTATCGCTGTCATCCAGCGAATCCATATCCACATCAGCTAAGATACGACCGGAATGTTCATCAATCACGATTTTTTTCTTCTCGCGTATTTCAGCAATTTTTTGCGGTGGGATAACGATGTTACAGCCTTCGGCTGCGCCCCGCACTACCCGCACCACGGCAAGCCCGTTCGTGAGGCTGCTGCGCAGGCGGTCGTAGTACTTAAGCAGGTTTTTGTCTTCAATTTTCTTTACGGCCTTTTCGCGTTCGGCCATCAGTTTCTTTTCTTCTTCCTGGCTCTCCTGCAGTATGCCGTCCAGTTCCTGTTTTTTGTTGGCCAGGTGTTCGCTGCGCTCTTTAATCAGGGCTTCTGTTTTCTCAATTTCTTCTTTCTTGGCAGCTGTAAGTTCTTTGCCTTCCTTTACTTTCTTTTCGCAAATCTGGATTTCAAGTTCCTGCAGTTCCACTTCTTTGGTAATGGCATCGAACTCGCGGTTGTTTCGTACATTCTTCTGCTGCTCATTGTACTTCTTGATGAGCTTCTCGGCTTCCTTAATGCCTTCCTTGCTTTTTTTAATGTTGTCTTCAATTTCTTTAAGCTCGGCCTGGTGGCGCTGGAGGCGGGTGTTGTACCCTTCAATCTCATCTTCAAGGTCCTGCACCTCATCGGGCAGGTCGCCCCGAAGTTTTTTCAGTTCGTCAAGTTTGCTGTCGATGGTTTGCAGTTTAACAAGGGCTTCGAGTTTTTGTGCTACAGTTTGGGTTTCCATTCAGATGATGTAACGTATTGGATTTGTGATAGTTCCGGAAAAATTGACTGCAAAAGTAGGAAATTTTTGGGTTAAAAGTGCAACCAGCAGGTCTTTGGTGAAAACCTCGCTTTCGTAATGCCCGATATCCGCAATAATGATGCGGTTATCGGCATCAAAAAACTCATGGTATTTAAAATCGGCCGAAACAAACACCTGGGCCCCGGCTTGAATGGCATTCGGCAACAGAAATGCCCCGGAACCACCGCAAACAGCCACCTTCCGTACGGGTTCGGTTAAAATAGGGGTATGGCGTATTACCGGTATATCCATGGCTTTCTTTAGCCTGTTCAGAAAGGCAACCGGCTCTTCCGGAGAGGGGGTTTCGCCCACCATGCCGGATCCAACTTCCTGGTTGGGATTGCTTAACGGGGTAAGGTAGTAAGCAACTTCCTCGTACGGATGATTCTTCTTAAGGGCAGCCAACACCTCCTGTTCTTTATAAACCGGCAGGATAACCTCTGCCCGGATTTCCTGTACGGTTTCCTGCCGGTTAGCCTTACCAATATGCGGGTTGGCATTTTCGCTGGGCATAAAAGTTCCGGTTCCCTCGGTTTGAAAACTGCAGTTTTTATAATTGCCTATTTGCCCTGCACCCGCGCGGTATAACGCCTCCAGCACGCTATTTACATGACTAGTCGGTATAAAGGTTACCAGCTTCGTAAGCGTGCCCGTTTTTGGGGCGAGCACCTGTAAATTTATAAGGCCGATTTTTTCCGCAATTTTCCGGTTCACCCCGATATGTACGTTATCCAGGTTGGTGTGAATAGCATAAATGGCAATGTTGTTCTGGATAGCCTTTATAACGGTGCGCTCAACATACGTACTGCCCGTAAGTTTTTTTATCCCTTTGAAGATGACCGGGTGGTGGGCAACGATGAGGTTGCAGTTTGTGTCAATAGCCTCAGCAACAACTGCTTCAGTGCAATCCAGCGTCACCAGGATTCCGGTAACTTCCTGATCGGGTGAACCGGTAAGTAAGCCGGAGTTATCGTAAGTTTCCTGGTAGGTGCGTGGGGCAAGCGACTCAAGATAGGCGGTAACATTTTTAACCTTCATAGAATGTGGTGGTTAATCGTATTTTTGCACAGGTGTAAAAGCGCCCTCAAGTTAACGCATTCATGTCGGTTTTTAAGTTTCTGTTGCTGCCCTTTGCCATGCTGTACGACCTGGCCACAGGCATCCGCAACAGCCTGTACGATCGGCAGTTGAAACCCTCGGCACATTTTGATTTTCCTGTAATTGGTATAGGTAACCTTGCGGTTGGGGGCACTGGCAAAACACCTATGGTTGAGCACCTCATTGGTGTTCTTTCACCGTTTGCCAAAATAGCCACCCTCAGCAGGGGCTATGGCCGTAGTACAAAAGGTTTACGCTTTGCCGGTGCAGATGATTCGGCCGAAACCATTGGAGATGAACCCATGCAGCTTTATACCAAGCACGGCAGCCGTATTATCGTGGCTGTTTGCGAAGATCGGGCATACGCCATTCCGCACATCTTGCAGCAACATCCTGAGTGCGGGGTAATTCTTTTGGACGATGCCTTGCAGCATCGCAGGGTGAGGCCGGGGTTTATGATCTTGCTAACAGACTATAGCCGCCCGTTTTATCGAGATCATGTGCTGCCTTACGGCAGGCTTCGCGAAGGAAGGGAAGGTGCCTTGCGTGCCGATGTAATTGTGGTAACCAAATGCCCGCACGAGATAACGGAGGAGGAAATGATGACCATGGAAAATGCCATTCACCAGGTTGCCCATAAACCGGTGTACTTCTCAACCATTCGGTACAGCGACCCGGTTGCTGTGAACAGAACAGCTGCACTATCAACCCGTGTGGTACTTGTTTCCGGTATAGCCAATGCCGCTGTGCTTGAGGATTACGTGAGGAAGAATTTTACGTTGCTGCATCATTTCCGGTTTCGCGATCACCATGCCTATTCAATAAGCGACATCGAACGAATAGCACACTTTGTTGCAAAGCAGAACCAACCGGTTTCGGTAATTACAACTGAAAAGGACCTGGTAAAACTAACGGCTCAAAAGTTGAAGCCTTTTACAGAAAAGGTAAACCTCTTTTACCTGCCCATAGAAATGGAGTTTATAAGAAATGGTAAGGATTTTGATACCCTGGTACTTGATTATTTAAAACGTGCAACCCCGCAGTAAGCATTCCGGCATCCTGATTTTGTTTGCCCTGGCCGTTTCGTTACCCACCATGGCCCAGGAGGAAGAAGAACGCCCGCGCGTTGGCTCCCGGATTATTGATGATACCACCCGGCAGATTTACGGACCGACCACATCCCGGTATTTTACAAAAGATGAGATTTTTTATAACCGTTGGCAAACCTACCCGATTGATACGGTCATTCGCGAATTCCACCGGTTTGGATATGTGGAGCGGTTTGAGAACAAATACCAGGACCTTGGTAATATCGGGACGGCAATAACACCCATTTACAACTCAGCACCTGAAATAATTGGCGTTCGGCCGGGCTTTAATGCCTACGATGTATACTGGAATACCGAAGTACCCCGCTATTTCAACACACGCTCGCCCTACTCCAACATGCATGTAGTGCTGGGTGGCAGGGGCAGATCGGTTACCAATGTGGTGTACAGCCGCAACATTAACCCCCGGCTTAACTTTGGTTTTACGTTTAATGGCCTTTTTATTGATAAGCAGGTGCAACGGCAGGGCAAAGGCGACCGGAATGTGCGCAGTAACTATTACGACATCTTTTTAAGCTACCACAG
This sequence comes from Cytophagales bacterium, assembly GCA_020063545.1. Lineage (GTDB taxonomy): Bacteria > Bacteroidota > Bacteroidia > Cytophagales > Cyclobacteriaceae > UBA2336. The sequence continues at coordinate 13,836 of JAGUUF010000272.1, read as the reverse complement.
TAAAGACAGTGCCTATGCATTGCTGGCCGATTTCAGACGCATGTACCACCGGGTGTTTGAATACGGTGGCGTTAAGTTGGATGGCGAGTATGCCGTTGAAGATTTATTTCTGATTAATGCCCAGCCGTGGCTTCAAAATGCCGAGAGCAATGACCTCAGAAGAAATTATCACCTGTATCACCAGTATAAACTAGGAAATGGGTTGCAGGTGTATCACCAGTTTAACAGTTACAGGCAGCGCAACCAGTTTCTCGATCAGAATGAACCGAACGGAAGTTTGTTCTTCGATGCCGTGGTGGTTGACAGTGCCATAACAAGGGATGAAGTTAAGTTTCGGACCATCCGAAATGAACTGGGGATTAAAGGAAACCTGTTAAAACTGTTTTACAATGGGTTCGTTACGTTCAGGAATTTCAACATGGACTACAAATACTTTGATGAAGACAACTTTTACCTTACCACATCGGGAACTGAGTTCTATGTTGGAGGCCGGATGACACTCGACCTTAAAACGTGGGTAACGGTAACAGGCTATGCCGAGTGGATGCTGGACGACCGTTACCGTATAAACGGGTCCATTCAATCGCGCTGGTTTGAAGCCTCCATGGATCGTTCGGTTTATACACCTTCCTTCTTACAACAGGCCTACCGCGGCAGCCACGATATTTGGTTGAATAATTTCAGCAACACCGAAGCCAGCCGTATTAAGGGTAACCTGATTTATCGGTCAAAGCGAATTAGCATTTACCCGGGTGTTGGGTTGAGTACCTTCCGTAACCTGGTTTTTTTTAAGAAAGATGATTACGGTATTGACCAAACAGTGCTGCCGGTTCAAACCGAAGGCTACCAGACTATTGTTAACCCTGAACTTCGTTTTTCAGTAATGCCGGTGCGGAACCTGCTCCTTACCGTTAGCGGAATATATTCCAATGTACTCGAAAATGCCGGTGACGCCATTCAACTGCCCCGGTTGTTTGTAAACAGTCAGCTGGCGTACTCAAATCTCTGGTTTGGCGGTAATTTCGATTTCCAGGTTGGCGTAGAGGCGCATTGGAAGTCGCAGTATTATGCTTACGGCTACGACCCGGTTATCCAGCAATTCTACCAGCAAAAGGAAATAAAGGCACCCGATTTTCCGGTAATTGATGTCTTTCTTAATGCCAAAGTACTGCGGGGCCGTATTTTTTTACGGTATCATAATTTGTTTAAAGCATTCAGCAATACCGGGCCGGTACCCACTCCCGGTTATCCCGGTGTGCGCAATGTGCTTGACTTCGGTTTTGACTGGTCGTTTTATGATTAAGAAGGAGGCAAAAGATAAATACACGCTGGGGCTTGAACTTCCCACCGATCCGCGTTGGGCCGATATGGCCGGAAAGAATATTCATGACGTGCTGGTCGATCATGCCTATTGCGAGCAAAAGGCGGCATCATCATGCATTTCGCTGATTGTTCAGTATGCGGATAAGGAAAAACTGGTAGAGGTGCTAACCCCGGTTGTGGCCGAAGAATGGAATCATTTCGAGCGGGTGGTAGCTGAATTGAAAAAGCGGAAACTTCCGCTGGGTAAACAGCGAAGGGATGAGTACGTGGAGGCGTTACAGAAAATTATCCACAAAGGAGGAAGCCGCGAAGAACAACTGGTTGAAAGGCTGCTGATGAATGCGCTGATAGAGGCGCGCAGTTGCGAGCGGTTTAAAATGCTGTGGAAAAATATTCCCGATAAGGCCCTTGCAGAATTTTATTATGAGCTGATGGTATCAGAAGCCGGGCATTATAAAAATTTTCTTTCGCTGGCTAAGGAATACAGGCCGGCTGCTGATGTTGACAGGCGCTGGCGCGAATTACTGGAGCAGGAAGCAGAGATTATCCGAAACCTTACCCTTCGCCCCGACCGGATGCATTGATTAGTTCTTTCGTACTACAAATTTTAGTGTTGTAGTTTCACCGGCTGCCTCCAAAACCAAGAAATAAAATCCCTCCGGCCGGTTGCCTAACTCCATGCGCTGGATGTGTTTGCCGGCATCCTTCCAGCCCAGGTTTTGCATGGTTATTTGCCTGCCGGATTGATCAATAATCTTTATGTTAACCGGTGTGCTTCGCTTTAGGTCGAAAGCAACAGCTACAAATTCATTGGCAGGGTTTGGAAACAATGAAATGGATTGAATGGCCGAATTCGGTTTTTCAATTCCTGTAGGCGCCATCTGGATGTTTACAAAATCAATGGCCCAGCCCCATGCATTGGTTGCCGGGCTGGTCTTCATGCGGAAACGGATAAGGATTTCATCGCCATCGGTAAATGTTTCTGAAAGGTCAACTATATGCTCAGCAAACATGGACTTGTGCCCCGGCTGGCCGGCATTGTAAGCGGTTAGCCAGGTTGTGTTATACGTGGCATCATACAAAGGGGTAAGTGCAATCCAGTCAAGGCCATTGGTGGTTGCCTCGACCACAACATAATCGTTAACGGGCTCAACAATGGCGATATCGCGATAGACAAGCAGGGGTGAGCTTGCATTTACTTTTATCGGATGGCGGATGAGAAAGGTGTACTCAAAATTATTGATGTAATGGTGTTGGGTTTGCAGTATGGTGCGCTCGTTGCTGTTGCCCCCTGGTGTAGTTTGAAGCGAAAGACCCGTTACTGTTAAATCTGAAACGGAATTGAAATAAGTGGAGTAGTTGTCTTCCAGAGTAAGTACGTCCATGTGATTAATTACCTGTGTTTTGGAATGAACAGGACCGCCACTTTTGTATCCGATTAGTCTCACTTCCTTGTTGCCAGGTGTAAGGTTTGAAATACTTAGAACAATTTCAGAAGGCGTTGTTGCGGGAATAGTGCCGAGTTTTGTAGTGCCTGAAAATACCTGCACGCTGTCGAAGTTTTCTTCCACCTTTACCTTTAGTTTCAATTCTTCCTGTGGAGATGTTCCGAAACCGATTACTTCAGGTTTTCGGTAAGGCGCTTGCAATGCATCAATGGTAGCCGTCCAGATGCCGCGGCCGTGGGTGGCAATTACCACCTGGTCGTCCTGGCCTTTCATATCCCAAACGGATACTTTCGGGAAGTCGTCAATCAATGCCCAGGTCTGACCGTTATCGAGCGACTCAATAATCCCGATTTCAGAACCTACCCAGATAATGTTGGGATTATCCGGCCGAACGTAAAGGCAGTAAACAGCCACATCAGGAAACCCGGTGCTGCTTTCCGGATTAGTGCCGAAGCCAGAAATATCCTGCCAGGTTTGTCCCAGGTCGGTAGTGCGCAATACCTTGGGTGCATCGGCAAACGAAAACAGGGCATAGGCAGTATTGGCTTCGAATGGATGGGAAGCAAGTTTACTGATGGTGCCCATTGTTACACCTGTAAAGTTATTGGTTATAGAAAAAGACAGCCCGCCATTGGTGGATACATGCAGGTTGCGCGTGGCCGACATGCCGCTGCCTGCCCAGACAATGTTGGCATTGGCCTGCGATACTTCTACATCAAGAAATGTGCTGCCGCCCCACTTTTCGGTAATGGGGGTCAACGTCCAGTTTACACCGAAGTTGGTGGATCGGAAAACACCGGAAGAGGTAACGGTAAATATAGTCTCCGGATTTAGCTTAGAGTTTGCCAATTTGGAAATGAAGGGTGAACTGCCCGTTATTCCTGTGGTTGCCGGTGTCCAGCTGCTACCGCCATTGGTTGAGCGCGAAAAATTATTGAACTGCGATCCGCCAATCAGTTTCTGATCGTCCAGGCTGTGCCACAATACCTCAAACCCGTCACCGCCCAGGTTAAAGATGTAGTTGGTGGTGGAGGAAGCAACCGCATTTGCAGGTGATTTCCAGGTACCGTTATCCTGCATGCCGCCAAAGTATTCATCTTTGCCCGGCCGCTTATCGGCTCCGTAAAACTGGCTGGTGTTGTACGTGTTACCGGCCATCGTCCAGTTGCCCTGTGCAGTGCCAGGAGTTGATGAAGTATTGGAAACAAACAATCCGCCATCGTTGGCCACCAGTAATTTGTATGTGCTGCCCGACATGGGAATTACCAGGATGTTATGCTGATCGGGATGCATATCCACCCCGAAAGTCTGGAAGCGGTTTTTGCTGTCGAACTGCCCGTAAGCATCCGATACAGTAATCGTGGAAGCATTGAGTTTCGGAACGGAGGTAAACAAAAACCTTAGTTGCGCCTCCACAATATCTGCAGGCCATGATTTTCCTTCTGCCAGGTAGGGCCAAACATTATACATCATATTAAAAACCTGCCCGCCATTTACCGCGATGTTTGCGTTTGGTTCTGAAGCATTATAGGTTACGTTATTCACATACACGTATTCTCGACTTTGTTGTAGGGCGGGGCCATCGGTGTTGAAGTTAATCAGGTTAAACTGGCCATCCCGCCCCTGGTCGCGGAACGATACCATGAGTTGCCGGTTGTTGGTGATGTCCCATGCTTCAAACGGAACGTCCACGTAATCAACATAACTGTAATTGGCCTCAGGTACACCAGAGGTTGCTCCTTCAGGAACGAGAAACCTATGCGCTTTCTGCGATTTTCCGGGACCAAAACGTAACTCCACGGAAATGGAATTAGCCTGCGGCCCAACCTGGAAGTTTCCGTTGGAGGCACCAGTAAACGTAACCAACTCCATAAAATTTGTTGTGGCATTCTGCTGAAGGGAATAGGAGCCCACCACAGTGGACCCTCCGGTAATTTGAGTGCGAAAGAGGTTGACACCACCATAGTAAACTATGTTTGCATTAAAGGGATCACACGCAATGGTATTATCGTACCAGCCCTGTCCACCAAGGAAATTTACACCTGTGCCGTTAAAGGTTACATCTACCAGCGACCAGTTTACACCACCGTTGTCGGACATGTAGAGATCGGAGTTGGTTGTGGAAAGACTTCCTTCGGCACTTGCGAAAATGCGGTTTGGGTTTGCTGGTGATACAGCAATCTCAACGCGGCCCGTAACGTTCATACCGGTATTTGAACTGAACCAGGTTTGTCCGGCATCGGTGGATTTTAAAACACCAAAACCATTTCTGGCGGCATACTGGATGTTGAAATTTCCGGGTGTAGCTTTCAAATCCTGAATGAACGAGAGCGTGGAAACCTGCGTCCAGTTGGTACCGCCATTGGTGGTGCGGTAAATTCCGTTGTTGGTGGCAACAACAACAATATCAGCATTAGCCGGATCAATAATCAACCGATTAACATCGCTGAAGTTTGCTGTTGACGGAAGGTAGGTCCAGGTAATTCCCCTGTCCACCGACTTGAACATACCGTTGCCGTTCACGCCATCTACATTACCAAACCCTTCGCCTGTACCGCAGTACATAATGTTGTTGTTAGATTCGGCCATGGCAATAACCGTGGTGGCCAGGTTGGGTAAATCCGGTGTAAGCAGAGTCCAACTTTGGCCGCCATTGGTGGTTTTCCAGATGCCTCCTGCAACCGAGCCGGCAAACCAGGTATTGCGTTGCGGATCGATGGGATCAACAATAAGCCCGCGGGTGCGGCCTGGCACATTGGCCGGGCCGCGCTCAGTCCACTCCAACACGCCATTTGTTTGCTGCCTACCGGCTTTTTTACGGGCGGCTTCGGTTTTGGCTTTTTGCAATTCCTTTATTTTATACGCGGGCCGATATCCCGGTTGCAGTTCGCCCTCGCGTGTACGTATGCCTCTGTGAAATAGAACAAATTGTTCAGGGTCGTCCATTCCTTCATACCCGGACTCAACCTGGTTTAAAACAGCCTGGATGTTACTATTATTTAAAGGATCGAAAAACAATACGCCAAGAATAGACAGGCAGAAGACAAGAACCAGTGCAAACAGTTTGTTCAGTGACATGTAATCAGGATTTCGTTGATCGGATTCTAATAATTTTTTTATTGAAGGCATTATCCTCCTGTTTGTTAATCATTCCGGGGGCATCGAACAGTTCCAGTTCATCGTTGTTCAGCCATTTTAAGTAACCCGGCATGAACGATCCCTCGGTGATTGTTTTGTGCGTTGCGACTTCCACAACAAGATACGCCTTTCGGCCGGTTGCCGGCTCCGAAGATTTCGAAAGGCATAGCACAAAATCCTTTGTTGAATTATAAATCAATTCAGCCCCGGGTAGTTGGCTTTGTATAAACTTTTCAAACGCAGCATCTGCAACATTCTTTGTTGAATGACAAGCCGGGAAGAGGGCTATAAGGCCTGCAAAAAGGAAAAGTTGTAGTGGCATTGATCAAAATTAACAAATGCCGTGCAATCAGGTTTTTTGTTTTTTCTTTTTTGCTGCCGGAAACAGCACATTATTGAGGATGAGCCTGTACCCGGCCGAATTGGGGTGTTGGTTCAGGTCGGTGTGCTCCTCGCCAACCTGGTGCTGGTAATCTTCGGGGTCATGGCCGCCATAGAATGTCCAGAAACCTTTTCCCAGTACGCCATGAAGGTATTTGGCTTCTTTTATCTCCCGGTTTTCGGCCATAATTACCACATCGGGCTTAATCAGGTGTTTCTTGAAGCCCGTGGTCTGGCCGAAAAATCCTTTGATCACTTTTGTATGATTCTGGGTGAGCATGGTGGGTATCGGATCCCACTTGGCTGAGAACTCGAATACGGTAAAGTAATCATTATCCTGGCGCAGCCCGCGTTCGTTCGGCTGATTGTCAATGTTTGAAAATTCATATTGGTACGGGTCGCGCACCAGTTTAAAATCGGTAAAGGCAAGTGTTCGTTCGAAATCAAGTTTCTCCTGGGCGCGAGGGTCGGCCGGATCGCCATCGTACATCCGTTCGCAAATGTCGATGCCTTCGGCAGCAAGGGCAATATCATAGCTGTCGGTGGCCGAACACATGGCAAACATAAATCCGCCTCCGGCAACAAACTCTTTTATTTTTTTTGCAACGGCAAGTTTCAGTTGCGATACTTTATGGAAGCCGTGTTTGCGGGCCATCTCTTCGGCTTCCTTTTGTTGTTCAATATACCAGGGCATGTGGCCGAATGAATTATAGAATTTCCCGTACTGCCCGGTAAAGTCTTCATGGTGCAGGTGCAGCCAGTCGTACTTAGGCAGCATGCCGGCCAGCACCTCGTCATCGTAAATCAGGTCATACGGAATTTCGGCATAGTTCAGTACAAGGGTTACGGCATCGTCCCACGGCTGGGCACTTTTTGGCGAATACACCGCTATGCGGGGATATTTTTCCAGCTTCATGATGTCGTAGTTCAGGGCCGGGCTGGCAATTTCGCTGATGATCTGGTTGGCCTGTGCGGAGGAAATGATTTCGAAACTCACCCCGCGCACTACCAGTTCGTTGTGTATGGCCGGGTGGTACTGGCACATAAAACTACCCCCGCGGTAATTCAGCAGCCAGTCAACCTCGGTTTCGGAGCGCAAAATCCAGTATGCTATGCCATAGGCCTTCAGGTGGTTGGCCTGGCGCTCGTCCATTGGTATAAAGATGTAATTGGCTGCCGCTATCCGCAGCACCAGCATCATCCCGAACAAAACGGCAGCACGCATCGTATTTTGGTTAGATTTACAACGAACGTTCAAATTTACCGGTTATGGCATCAAAAAACAGCCCCCTTTTGTAACATTTGGCTGTTCTTTTCAACGTATTAACGCTATCTGTCAATATCATGAACCTGCTGGAAAATGTAAAAGAAGGACTGCGTTCGGTGCAGGCCAACATGCTGCGCTCGGTAATTACCGCACTGATTGTTGCTATCGGAATTACCGCCCTGGTAGGTGCTTTAACTGCTGTTGACGGCATCGAGAAATCGGTTACCGAAAGCCTTACGTCCCTGGGTGCAAATTCGTTCGATATTGAATCGAAGTCCAACCGGGGGCAAAGTCAGCAGGGTGTGCTTGAAAAAAGTTACCCGCGCATTACCATGAGGCAGGCGCTGATGTTTGCCGATGAATTTAACTACCCGGCCAACGTAAGTGTTTCGGCTATGCTTACCATGATTGCCGAAATCTCCAGGAACTCAAAAAAAACCAATCCGAACGTGAACATTATGGGGGCCAACGCTGATTATGCGTTAATTAAAGGTCTGGAGTTTGTGCAGGGCCGCAACATGTCGGAACTGGAGTTTATGTACGGGGCACAAGTGGCAATACTGGGCGATAAAATAAGGCAGACCCTCTATGGCGAGAACGAACCGGTTGAAGGAACGGAAGTCACCATCCTGGGTTCACGCTTCAGGGTAATCGGGGCCATTGCCCCGAAAGGCGGCTTTGGCGATCCGGGTTCCAATTTCGATAACATGATTATCATTCCGTTAAAAAAAGCCAACCAGATGGCGAAGGGTCGCAGTTTATGGTACCGCATTACCGTGGCCATTACCGATCCTACACAGGTTGATTACGCAATGGGCGAAGCCACAGCAGTAATGAGGCGCATCCGGGGCGACCAGCCGGGCCGCGAAGATTCGTTTATCGTTGATAACAACATTACCTTGCTGGAGCGAACCTCTCAAATTGCGGGTTACATACGCACGGCCGGTTTCGGCCTGGGGTTTGTAACATTGCTTGGTTCGGCTATTGCACTCATGAACATCATGCTTGTTTCAGTAACGGAGCGTACACGCGAGATAGGCGTACGCAAAGCATTAGGGGCAACACCCTTGCGCATAAGGCAGCAGTTTGTAATTGAGGCTATTGTGGTGTGTGTGTTGGGCGGACTGCTGGGCATTTTATTGGGCATACTGGCGGGCAATGCCGGAGCCAAGTTTATGGGAATGAAAAATTACATTATTCCCTGGTTCTGGATTTTCTTCGGGTTGTTTGTATGCGTGATGGTTGGTCTGCTCTCAGGGTATTATCCTGCCCACAAGGCCTCCAAACTCGACCCGATTGAGTCATTGCGGTTTGAATAAAGTCATGGAGCACCAGGTAAAATCCTGATACAAAAAACTCCTGCCAATCGGGCAGGAGTTTTTATTTTTGCGCTGCCCGGAGAGATGCCAGAGCGGTCGAATGGGACGGTCTCGAAAACCGTTGTACGGGCAACTGTACCGAGGGTTCGAATCCCTCTCTCTCCGCTAACCCAACACCTGTTTTGATTGTAGGCCAGCTTCACAACCGGTTCGTTCAGCAATTCAACACGCCACCGGTACTTGCACGCGCCCCGGGAAGAATAAACCTGCTTGGCGAACATACCGATTACAACGAAGGCTTTGTGCTGCCTGGCGCCATCGGCCAGGCCGCTTATGTAGCCGTGAGCATGAGGAATGACGACACGGTAATTCTTCAGTCTATGGAATTCGATGAGCGCCTCGAAGTGCAGGTGGCAGCCCTCAAACCGGTTAACGGCTGGCCCGATTATGTGTTGGGTGTAGTTGACCAATTGCTGAAACGCGGTTACCCGGTGCGGGGCTTTAACCTGGTGTTAACCAGTAACGTTCCGGTTGGTGCGGGTCTATCCTCATCGGCAGCGGTGGAATGTGCGGTTGCGGTTGCCCTCGACCGGCTGTTTAATTTAAAAATTGAACGAATTGATTTGGCAAAAATGGCCCAGCAGGCTGAACATGAGTATGCCGGAACCCGCTGCGGCATCATGGATCAGTTCGCCAGCCTGTATGGAAAAGAAAATCATGCAATACTATTGGACTGCCGGTCATTATTGCATGATTACATCTTGTTTGATTTTCCGGGTGTCGAAATAGTTTTATTTGATACAGGAGTAAAACATGCGCTTGCTTCGTCAGAATACAATACCCGCAGAAGTGAATGTGAAGAAGGTGTTCAATTGATAAAACGAAAATACCCTGTCATAAAAAGCCTGCGCGATGTAACCCAGGTGATGATCAAGGACAGCATACCACGCAATACCGCTATCTATAACCGGTGCAAGTACGTGGTGGAGGAAAACGAGCGGCTAATTGCCGCTTGTGATGATTTGGCTAAACGGGATATTCATGCTTTCGGAAAAAAGATGTTCCAGACGCATAACGGGCTTTCGGGCCTGTACCAGGTAAGTTGTCCGGAACTTGATTTCCTGGTTAACCGGGTACGGAATAATCCTTTTGTATTCGGGGCGCGCCTGATGGGAGGCGGCTTTGGCGGGTGTACCATTAACCTGGTTAACCGGGTGCATGCAGATGAAATTATCCGGAATGAAGCAGATGCGTACGCACAAAAATTCGGAAAAGCGCTTACCGTTCACCGGGTTCAATTAAGCGATGGAGCAGGGGTTATTGATGCCTGAAACTGGTTTGATAATTGCCTGAATTGTGTTTTTGGTATTAAAACGGCATATTTAGCGCTTATGCAACCGACTTCCTCAAGCCATCTGGCCATGATAAGAAAGCAGATAACAGGAATTTTTTTTATGGTGTTACCGGCATTTGTCGGTACAGAGCTGCTGGCACAGAAAAAGGGAGAGACTTCCTACTTTAAAGTATCCGATATCAAGTACTCGCAAAAAGCAAAAGATTCGCGGCTCAACTCGCTCGACATTTATATGCCCCGTAAAGGCAGCAATTCCCCGGTTATCATTTGGATCCATGGCGGGGTGTGGACGTTCGGTGATAAAAGCGATGTTGACAACAAGCCGGAATACTTTACCTCAAAGGGCTACGTATTTATTTCCATAAATCACCGGCTTTCGCCCGATGCTAAATTCCCTGCCCACGTGCAGGATGTTGCCGATGCCATCGTGTGGGTTCACAATAACCTGGTTCATTACAGTGGCGATCCGTCCAGGATTTTTTTAATGGGATATGCTTCCGGGGCACACCTTGCCGCATTGGTATCGTTGAATGAACACCTCTTGCGTGAAGCAGGCAGCTCACTCAGCATTATCAAGGGCGTAGTGCTGCTGGATGGCGTAGGGTTTGATATGACCAGTACCATGCCCGATGCAGTGAGTAAAGTACGCGAATGGTGCATTGATACGTTTGGTGATTCGCCCGATAACTGGGCCGATGCTTCCCCGGTAACCTATGTTAAATCGGGTAATGCGGCACCTCCGCACCTGATAATCTATGCCGGAACAAAAAGTCCCACGGAAAAGGATGCGGTTTTGCTTTCCAAAAAACTTACCGATGCCGGCATCAAAAATAAAGTGATGAACTACGGTAAGAAGAGTAATTTGTCGATCAATAAGGAACTTGGTAAGGAGGATGATAAGGTGGCCGAGGATATTCTGGTGTTTATGAGCGAATGCTTACGCTGATTTTTACAACAAGGGTTCAATAACCTTTACCAGGTTAGACGCCACAATCTTGTGTCCTTCAATGTTCGGATGAATTCCATCGGGCAGGTTCAGTTTTTCATTTCCGGCAACACCATCGAGTAAAAAGGGAATCAGAACGGCATTGTTCTTTTTGGCCAGGTCTGTGAAAAGCGATTTAAACCCTGCTGAGTACTCCGGCCCCATGTTGGGCGGCACCATCATACCGGCAATAACAATTTTCGCCTTTGGGAATTTCACCTTTACCTTATCAATAATGGTTTGCAGGTTTGCGCGGGTTTGTTCCAGCGGCAGGCCGCGCAGTCCGTCATTGGCGCCAAGTTCCAGCACAAAAATATCTACCGGTTGGCGCAGCACCCAGTCAATACGGGTAAGGCCTCCGGCAGAGGTTTCGCCACTCAACCCTGCGTTAATCACTTTGCACGGCTTGCCTTTGGCAGTAAGTTGCTTTTCAACCAGGGCAGGAAACGCTTCCTCAGGCGAAAGCCCGTAGCCGGCCGTCAGGCTATCGCCAAAAAACAGAATGGTGCGCTGGGTGGTTATTCCCTGCAACAGCATAAGGGTAACAATAAACAATGCGGCTTTTCCGACCATAGGTAAAACTTCAATCCGAAGTCTGAAACAATTTTAAGACATTACACTTTATTACCGTACCAGACTAAGCAAAAATCATGACACAACCCGTACTTCAGGCCGATGCCCTTACCAAAACCTACCGCTCGGGCAATAGTTCGTTAACCGTGCTCAATAAGGTTAGTTTTTCGGTTTACCAGGGCGATACGATGGCCATAATTGGCCCTTCCGGTAGCGGCAAGACTACTTTGCTGGGGCTTTGTGCAGGGCTGGACGTTCCAACCAGCGGCACGGTTACCCTTATGGGTTTTAAGCTTCATACCATGAATGAGGACGATCGGGCCTATATCCGCAATCAATACCTGGGGTTTGTGTTTCAGAATTTTCAATTACTCCAAACCCTTACTGCCCTCGAAAATGTAATGGTTCCGTTAGAGTTGCGGGGAGAAAAAAAAGTGGCCGACAAGGCCATGGAACTGCTAAGGCGCGTTGGGCTTGGCGACCGGCTGCACCATTACCCATCGCAGCTATCGGGCGGAGAGCAGCAGCGGGTGGCTATGGCGCGGGCATTCATTACCAACCCCAAAATCCTGTTTGCCGATGAACCCACCGGCAACCTGGATGATGAAAATGCCGGGCACCTTACCGAGTTGTTGTTTAAACTTAACAAAGAAGAAGGAACTACGCTTGTGCTGGTAACCCACAACCTTGAACTGGCCCAGAAAACCAACCGCATCATGCGCATGCGCGGGGGCGAACTTGTTGAGGATTCAGTTGTTGTTAACTAAGCGCTTATGATTGACTACATCACCAGGCTTAAGCGCACTTCGAAGAGCATATTCAGGGATGGCTGGGTGTGGCGCATGGCCTGGCGGGATGCCCGGCACAACGGTGCGCGGCTTTCACTTTTCATGGCATCGCTGGTTGCCGGCATCATGGCTGTGGTGGCGCTCGATTCGATGAATAGCGGCCTGCAGGATGACATTGACCGGAACGCCAAAGAACTGCTCGGTGCCGATATGCTGGTTAACGCCAACCGGGCCTTTGAACCGGAACTTGTTAACCTATTTGATTCAATACCGTTTCCGCAAGCCGATGAAGCCGATATGGCTTCGATGGTTCTTTTTCTTAATTCAGGTAGTTCGCGGCTAATCAGGCTGGTGGCGCTGCGCGGGGAGTTTCCGTTTTACGGAAAGCTGGAAACGCTTCCGGCAACGGCTTATGAAACCATGAAAGCCGGGGGATATGCTTTACTCGATGAAACGCTTGCCAGCCAGTACGAAGTAAGTTCGGGCGATTCCATAAAAATCGGCAATTCAAAATTTCCGGTTGCCGGTGTGGTTACAAAAATCCCGGGTGGTGGCGGTATCCTGTCAACTTTTACACCTTCGGTTTATATTTCCATGGCCGACCTGGATTCTACGCGGTTGGTTCAATACGGAAGCCGGGTTAATTACCGGAAATACGTTAAAACGGATACCGATGCACAGGCTGCTGAACTTGCCTTACGGTTAAAACCCCTGGCGCGGAAATACGGCCACGGCTTTGATGATGTAGAGGAAAGGAAACGCGAGTTGGGCGAGGCTTTTCAATCGGTGTACCGGTTTTTCTCCCTGCTCGCATTTATCGCCCTGATTCTCGGTTGTATTGGCGTTGCCAGTTCGGTTCATATTTATGCACGCGAAAAGCGGGCCGAAGTTGCGGTACTTCGTTGTGTGGGTTCTTCCGGCTGGCAGGCTTTCAATATCTTTTTTATCCAGATTTTTTTCCTGGGCATAGCCGGAAGCCTGGTAGGATCGCTTTTAGGTATCGGTATTCAGCAACTTATTCCGGTTTTATTCGGCAGCCTGTTGCCCGTTGAAATAAAATTGTCGGTATCGTGGTTGTCGGTAGCAAAGGGCATTTTGCTGGGTACCGGAATGGGCATCCTTTTTTCAATGATGCCGTTGCTTTCGGTTCGGTTTGTTCCACCCTTAGCGGTGTTACGTGCTGATTTTGACCCGGGAAAGATTTTTTCTAAGGCTAAAGCAGCTGCCCTTGCGGGTGTTGTACTGTTTCCGGCTGCTTTT
>JAGUUF010000215.1 GCA_020063545.1 Cytophagales bacterium | reverse complement strand
CACATAATCCCAGAAATTCGGGTCGCCAAAAACAGTGCCCGATTGCCCGGGTTCTACCAATACAATTTCGTCAAACTTCAGGGTGGCATCCTGTGCTTTTATCCGGATGGGCACTTTAAGCTGGTAGATGTAGTCATATTGATCGCCCGGGAACCCGGTACCTTCCGGGTAGGGATGCGTACTGTGGATAGCAGGGTTGGTAAAACCGGTTGGTGTGGTGATGCTGAAGCCCACGCCAAAAAAATCATCGCTTGGCGTATTAAAATCATTGGCATATGAATTTTGGGTAGGGGCCAGTCCCACCACATTTAAAACATAATAACCGCTGGCCGGTGAGATGTGCTGGTTGTTGTTAGATGAATTATCGGTAGCAAGGATGCGATATTTCAGCACATCGCCATTGGTAAGCCCAGTGCCCAGGTTAATCGTAGATCGGTAAATGGAATCTTCTCCCGGGTTTTGCAGGGTAAACGGCTGCCCTGACTGGGGAATATCATTAATGAGGTACTCCAGCAGCACCGAAGCAATGCCGATGTTATCCGTAACGCGGGCATCGACTACGAGTTCGGTGTCGGTATCAAGCAAAAAAGGTTTTTGAGCATGCGTGATGACAGGGGCTTTTGTATCCGGGCCGGCTTCAAAAACAAACAATGCCTGCAGCTGGGTGTTTTGCTTGCGCACAAACTTGCCGGGTTTTACAAATTGCCGGTTGCTGTTATCGTTAACGGAAATAAAATAGCCGTAGGTTGTGGCGGTACCGGTTGAGGGAATAACAGCGGAATACTCATTTGGTGATCCGGTGGACGTCATCGGTACCTCTGTAAAGGTGGTGCCGTTGGTTGTATAATTTAGTTTTAATGTTGAAGAGTTAAAGCCGTTGTCGCTCGTAACTACTGCCGTAACGGTGTAGGGACCGGTTACGTTTTCAGTGTTTGGCAGGGCCTGGTGACTGATGAAGACATTTTCCCATCCCATGTCTTTCAGCATATCCAATGCTACACCTGGTGAAAGCACTCTTTCCTGAGGAGCAATCTGGGGAGTCATTAACGCATTTCCTGTTGAGTTATAGGTAGCCTCATCAAGATGACTGATACTGGAGCCGCTGCTGAATGTATTAGGGGCAAACAAACGGGCATTAGTAGAGTTGGGGGTATCGAAGAAAAGGTTCTGGTTAGTAAGCTGTGTCGCCAGTTGACTGGATGGTGAAGCAAAGCCTTCTATGAGGTTTACGTTTGTACCATTCTCGATAGGAACATCGTAAATGATAGGCACACCGGTAGTTTGCACCCCTACTTCACCCTGACCATTGGAGAGTATTTTGAACGATCCGGAAAAGCCCAGCCCATGCCCGATTTCATGGAGCACTACTGTAACCAAATCAAACGTATTTGCCGGAGGCGGAGAAGATGGATCTAAATGCCAGTTGGCGCTGCTGCTGAATTGCGTAAAAATTTCAGAGTTATTGCCATTCAGGTTTTTACCGGCCATCTTTTCGGCCAGGGCAGCCGGGTAAAATACATTCAGTTTCTGGGCGCCATCAAAGTTGGCAAAAGCCGATGTATAAATAGCTCCGCCCAAAATACCCGCTCCCAGGGGTTGCCAGTATGCATCAATGGTAATGGTTTGTGATGAGGTGATAAGGGAGGCCCAGATATCAACCGCGTATTGAAATGCGGCCTGGGCCTGGGGTGTAAAGCCGTTGTAGTTTACCTGAATGGTTGCCGTTTTTGTGCGCGCACCGTTTTTCCAGCGAACAAATTCTTCAGGCGGGGGCACATAGTAATCATGGTTTTCGGAATGCCCATAGCAAACCGTGTGCTCCTTTATTTTAACACCCATAAACTGCTGGGCATGTAATCCTTCAGCTGTTACCAGCAGCGCTATTCCAAAAATCCAACTGTAAACATCTCTCATATCCGACAAGTATTAAAGTGAACCATAAATGCAAACTTTTTTGCCGGTAAAAACTTACCGGAAAGTGAAGTTAAAAAAAGAATGACGTTCCCGAAAATGCCCCGGTTAAATCATGCCCCGCGACTTTAATTCAAGGTATTTGTTAATGGTGTTCACCGTTAGTTTTTCGGGCGGGGTTAAAATGGTTTGAATGCCGGCCTGTTGGAGTTCCTTTACAATCAGCTTTTTGTCGAACGCGAATTTTTCGGCCACTGCTTTATAATAAATTTCCTTTACCTGGCTTGCCGGTGCGGAAGTAAGCGAACTTAATTCGGTGTTTTCAAAGAAAATCACCACCAGCACATGCTGTTTGTTCAGATTCTTTAAAAAGGCCAGTTGGCGCTGCATGCCGTAAAGCGATTCGAAGTTGGTAAACAGGAGCAATAAACTGCGTTGCGTTATTTTTCTTCGAATGTGGCCGTACACCGTTGAAAAGTCCGATTCGCGGTAACCGGTCTTCTGGTTGTACAGCACTTCCTGTATACTGGCCATTTGCCGGTTGCTGCGGCTGGCCGGCAAAGTAGTACCGATATCGTTTTGAAAAGTTATCAATCCGGCTTTGTCTGATTTGCGTATGGCAATATTGGAAATTACCAGGCAGGCATTGATGGCGTAGTCCAGCAAGCTCATACCGTTAAAAGGCATCTGCATTACCCTGCCTTTATCAATAAGCGAGTACACCTGCTGCGAGCGTTCATCCTGGTAATGGTTTACCATGAGCTGGTTTCTGCGGGCGGTAGCTTTCCAGTTAATGGTGCGCACATCATCGCCAGCCACATATTCTTTAATAAGTTCAAACTCCATGTTGTGGCCTATCCGCCTGATCTTCTTTACTCCCACTTCGGTAAGGCGGTTTGATATGGCCATCAGTTCGTATTTGCGCATTTGTATGTACGATGGATACACCGGCACTACCGCATCGGCCGAAAACCGGAACCTGCGCTTTACCAGTTTTAACGGTGAGGATACATAACCATTCACAGCCCCGAATGCGTATTCACCACGTTTTACCGGCCGCAGAAAATAATGGATGGTTTTGCTGGCCCGCACTTCCAGCTTAAGGGTAAAGGAGACATCGCGTTTCTGAAACTGGTGCGGAATTTCGTCAATCACCTCAAGGAAGACCCTGAAGGGATAAAAGTTTTCAAGGTAAATCCTGATTTCATTTTCATCGCCATTGGAAAGTTTGTCGGGTGTAAAGCGGTATCCGTGCAACCCTCTTTTGGTGCGGAACAGCAACAGCACATCGGTTACCAGTACGGCAACCAGTACCAGCAACAGAATTTTCGGAAGTATAACAAGGGATGAAAGAATGAAACTGACGATGAAAGCCAGCACCACAATACCGGTTAGAAAAAACATCCGGCTGTTGAGGTACAGGTCTTTATTGAGTTTCATCACGCTGATTACCGGGGCACTTCTATTTTATCTACGATTTGTTTGATCACATCATCGGGTGTTGCACCCTCCATTTCTTTGTCGGGCGTAAGCATGATGCGGTGGCGCAGCACGGGTGCGGCTACAACCTTTATATCCTCCGGGGTAACGAAATCGCGCCCGTTGATTGCGGCATATGCTTTGGCGCAATTCAGCAGGGCAACCGAGGCGCGGGGTGAGCCGCCCAGGAATAACGAAGGGTTGTTGCGGGTTTCGTGTACGATTTGGGCGATGTAACTGACCAGGTTAGCCTCTACGTGTACCTGTTGAACTGCCTGCCGGTATTCTTTGATTTGCTTTGCGCTAAGTACCGGCTTTACCTCCTCAACGGGTGCGTGGCCCTGGCGCTGGTGGTGACCGCTGATAATGGCTACTTCCTGTTCAAGGTTAGGGTAAGTAACGACAATTTTAAAGAGAAACCGATCCAGTTGTGCTTCCGGCAGGCGATAGGTGCCCTCGTGCTCGATTGGATTTTGAGTAGCCACTACCATGTAGGGCTGCCCAAGGGCGTAGGTAGTGCCATCAACGGTTACCTGGCGCTCCTCCATAACTTCGAAAAGTGCGGCCTGGGTTTTAGCGGGGGCCCGGTTGATTTCATCAATCAAAACAATGTTTGAGAAAACCGGGCCGGCTTTAAATTCAAATTCTGATTTTTTAGCGTTAAACACCAAAGTGCCCAGTACATCGGAGGGCATCAGGTCGGGTGTGAACTGGATACGCGAAAATTTTACATCCATAACTTTGGCGAGCAATTTTGCCGTAAGCGTTTTGGCTACGCCCGGCACACCTTCAATCAGCACGTGGCCATCGGCCAGCACGGCTGTAATGAGCAGGTCAACCAGGTGTTGCTGCCCGATAATGATTTTGCCGATTTCACTTCGGATCTGCTGTACGCTGGTATTCAGCGCGCTCAAGTCAACCCGGTTTTCAAAAAGCTTTTCTTCCATAAATTAGAGTTTCAGGCAAGGGTGTATCCGATAATTCCAAAAGCTGCAAACTATAAACCTACAACTTAAAACTATCTATTTTTTTACTCAACTCTTTCAATTCGTCAACGGTTATGGCAGGTTTGTTTTGAATAGTGTGAATCAGCTTGAACAGGTTATTTACCGCCTCGTGGCGGTTGCCTGTTTTTCCGGCAATGGCCTGCACCAATTCGTCTGTTAACGGATGTGCATGGATGGAATGTTTGCTCCGCAGCTGATCAAGAAAAAAAGTAATCCGCTTTTCTGCGATGTTTTTATGGTCGCCCGACTGGTAGTACAGGTTACCGATGGTGCGCACAAATTCCAGGGTTGAGTTTCCCAACGGCTTTACTACCGGGATTATGCGTTGCGTTCGTTTTGCTTCAAAAACGATAAATAATAGCAAAGCTGCTACCGTAATGTAGTATGCCCAGGCCAACGGCTCGTTGGTTAAAATGAAGCGCAGCGGAGTGCCCGCCTCCATGCGGCCCAGGTGGTAAAACTCCGTCCAGTAGGTATCGGCTACCGGCAGGTGCGACAGGCTGTATTCAATAAACCCATAGTTATTCCCCTGGAGCAAATAGATGTTGGTGAACACCAGCGGGGTGGAGTTGAGGTACAGGCTGCCTTTGCCCCATGTTACTTTCAGGGTTACCGGCAGGTTCAAATCGTTCTTAGCAACAACCTGTGTCCGGGCTGAATCAAATGAAGAAAAATAGTTATGCATGTTTTTTCGCGGGAAAACCGGTTTCTCCACCACGGGTAAATTCGGGTTGGTAAACTCCAGGTACGAGGAGTCGTTCCGGTTGAATGTTTCCGATATCGACATATCAAAAAAATAATCAGATGTACCCAGGCTCAGCGTGTCGGCAAAGGTTCCCATAAAATATTGTGCGGCAATAAAGGCTGTACCGCCTTGTTCGATGTTTTTCAGCAACGCTTCAACATCTTCTTTACCCGGTTTGAATGCGGTAGAGAAGCTGATGAAGTTTACGGGTGTACTAACCGAATCGTACCATTCATAAACCGTAAGGTTGCTCCGGTGTATTTTCTTGCCCGGGAAGAGGTGGTGCATCAATTCATTCAGCGCAAAGGTGCCGTGCGGGTTTTTATCCTTGTGGTAATAGGTTATTGTCCAGTCCAGTTCACGTGGCGACACCATTTTAATAACCAGGTAAACCACAACTGCGGCTAAGAGGTAGGCAATATATTTCCAATCCTTACGCACTATACGGTTGACTTCCAGTTTTCATAAACGGCCGCAACTTTGGCGAAAAGCTTCGGGCTGATGGTGAAGTTGCCATACCAGGCATATTCAAAATAAAAGTTCAGTTCAGAAAAGCCGGAGCGAAGGCGGTCATCGGTTAATTCCTCCAGGTAGTCGTGGTTGGTCTTGCCCGGTTGCCAGTGAATATGGTGATGATCGGCAAGCAGTTTTAACGCCTGAAGAAACAGCAGGCGAATAGCCAGGCGGTATTGCTGCTGCTGAACGGCTTCGCGGATGAGTTTTTCAAAATCAAGGCTGTGAATATCCTCTTCAAGTACACCGCCTTTAAGCGGAGCCTGCGTTTTGCGTAACAGGATAATCGGGTCCACATTCATCAGCCGCATGGCAACATAAATTATGGCTATGAGCGCCAGTGCTACCACCAGCACCGAAACCCAATCGGTTGTTGCTGCCGCACGCAGCAGCGATTCAAGGATGCGGTTTAACCAGATTTTAAACCGCTCCCAAAGGCTCATCACTGCGGGGGCCTGGGCGTACCGTAATTCTGGGTTGTTTTTCAGTTTCTGAACGGCATCCTGATCAAAATTCCGCAGTTCAATGGCACTGCTGTCCGTTGGCGGCAAGGTGTTGTCGTCCGTTGCCAGCGAACAAAGCGGTGTACAGAGCAGAAAAACCAAAATTCTAATATTGATCATCCTTCGGCTTTGAAGCGGGTGTCTGACCGATCGCGTCAATTTTTGTAAGCAGGCCCTTTGCCTCTTTCAACTCAACCAGGTTGAAATACTGGAAGGCCAGCGCAAGCAGGGGAATGCTGTACAACAGGAAACTGGTGATGAAGTACAGCGTCATGAAGATATTGTTGATAAGTTCGCTGATGAAGGAAGGTTCGGCAACGGGGCCTCCTTCAATGTTGTGAAGCATGGTGATGACAAAATTTACATACCAGGGAATTAAAAATGCCGAAGCAATGGTGCTTTGAATAATGGAAGCGACCAGCAGCAACCCGAATGTGCTCCACCATTTGTCTTTAATAAGTACGAAGCAGCGCGATACCGCCTCGAAGAACCCCATTTTCTCCCACGCCCGAACAATAAACAATAACGACAAGGCCACCATCATATACACAAAGCCTCCAACTGTGACAAAGCCCACCAGTACGCCCAACAGGATGGAAAGAAAGCCGGCACCCGTGATGATCAGAATAATCAATACATACCCGGCTATCAAAAGCAACCAATACAAAAAGGTAGTTCCAAAGTACATGGGCAGGGTATTGCGCACCCGTTCCCAAATGGCATCCACTTCTATTTCATTGCTTTTTGTGGCATTATACTCCAGCATATAGTTGTTCACAACCGAAACGATTACCACAAAACTCACGAGCATCAGCAATATGGCACCGGCTATCTGGATCCACAGGATGGGTGAGGTGAGGTAATCAACCATCATTTCCGGGTTACCCCGGTTGCGGCTAAAACCCATAACAAAATCAAAATATCCGGTGTACAGGTTGCCCGCCAGAATGCTGCCGATAAGCATGGGCGGGCCGGCTATGAAGAGCAGACACCTGGTAAGCGGCCTGAAATTTTGTTTGATAAACTCAAAGGTGGCGTTAAGCTTCTTGCTGAAATCGCGGGCTTGCTGAAACTCAATGGGTTCGAAGGTTTGCATGGCGGGCAAGTTTGGCCGGGTAAAGAACAAAGTAATACAGAATCAGCAAAGCCGACAACCCGATAATCAGTACTTTGAAAAAAACAGGCATAAAGGCATAACGGGTAATAAACGATTCAATGAACCCGGCTACGATAAACAACGGAACCAGGCCCATCACAATTTTAACGCCCCGTTTAACACCTTCTTTAAAAGAATAAAGCCGCGGGTAGGTTCCGGGAAACAGCAAGCTATTGCCCATTGCAAAGCCGGCTGCCCCGGCAATCACTATCGATGACAACTCGATGGTGCCGTGAAGCATGATTACCGAGAGCGAATGAAGCAATAGCCCCTGTTTATAAAAGAACGAAAGGAACGCGCCCACCATAACTCCGTTCTGGAACAGGATGAACCCGGTTCCTACGGAGAAAAACAGTCCGGCTGCAAAAGCAACCAGCGACACTTTTATATTATTAAAGGTGATGGCAAAAAACATGTCGGCTTGTTCCATGCTGCCATACACAGCCATGGGGTTGCCGTCTTTAATGTTTTGAATGGTCATGTTCACATACGCATCGCCAAGGATAAGCCTGACAAAAGTCTCATCATAGATGGCTGAAACCGCCCCGACAATCCCGGCAAGCATAAAGATGATGAAGGCATACAGCATGTGCCTGCGCGACTGGTACAACAGCAGGGGCACTTCGTATTTCCAGAAGGTGATGAACCGGTTGCGTTCTTCTTTTTTGTTTTTGTAAATCTCCAGGTGAATTTTCGAAGCCAGCGAATTGAGGTACTGGGTTACCCGGCTGTTGGGATACTGCGTTCGGGCAAATGAGAGGTCATCGGTAAGCTGGATAAAAATTTCCGCAAGCCGGTCGGGGTGGGGCCGGCTGGCCTGAAGGTTTTGTTCGATTACCTGCCAGCGCTCCTGGTTCCGTTTTACAAATGCAGCTTCGCGCATACCTGAAATTCAGGTTCAAGGTTTATCATTCAAAGTTCAGATCCAAAAAATCCTGAACCCTGAATTCTGAATCTTGAACTTTAATCTTTAACCTATTTCTGACCGGCTACTTCAATAACTTTATTCCACACCCGCCACACATTTTTGTAGCAGATTTTTGCAATGTCATCGGGCGAGTAGCCCCTGCGCAGCAATTCGGCAATCAGGTTGGGGTATTGCGATACATCCTTCAGTCCGGTAGGCAGGCTGTCGCCAACGCCATCGTAGTCTGAACCTATACCCACATGGTCAATACCGGCCAGTTGAACCACGCGGTCAATGTGGTTGGCCACGGTTTTCACATCGGCATAAAGCGAAGGGTTTTCTTTCCGGAATTCTTCAATTACCGGTTTGGCGGCTTCATCGCGCCACGACAGGCCTTTTTCCTGCAGCAAGGCCATCAGCTTTTTACGGTTTTCATCGTTCTGTTTGGCAACGGCCGAATCCAGAAAGGTTGATCCGAAATTGATTTGAATAACACCCCCGTTCTGTTTTAATGCCTTCACCATGTCATCGGCCATGTTGCGCTGCCAGCCGGGCGTGAAATAGCGCAGCGAAGAATGCGAGGCGATTACCGGTGCTTTGGTAATTTTCAGTACATCGTAAAAGGTGCTGTCGGATACGTGCGAAATATCCACCATAATGCCCACGCGGTTCATTTCGTTCACCACCTGTTCACCAAACGGGCTCAGGCCTTTCCAGGTGTTGAGTGTATCATAAGATGAATCGCAAATTTGGTTGTCTTTGCCATGCGTGAGTGTAATGTACCGTATGCCCCGGTCGAAAAAGTATTTTACGTTGGCAATATCGTTGCCGATCGGTGCGCCATTCTCCATGCCCATCGGCAACGAA
>JAGUUF010000314.1 GCA_020063545.1 Cytophagales bacterium | reverse complement strand
CAATGCTGTTAAGGTAATTGAGTAAATCCTTCAATGAGGCGCAGGTGGGTCTCTTATCAACTGTCCAGGTTGTGTTGTTATCCAACCTGTTAATCCGGATGTTCGTTTTAGAATCACTAACAACAGAAAACCCGTTCCGCTCCAGCGCATTTTTCGTCCACAGGTATTCCGGTCCTTCTCCCTCCAGCGATACAGCAATACCGCGCCAGGCTTCGTGCTGAACCCTACCGGTTTTCAAATCGAAACCTTTTAGTTTAAAAATCCGGTCGAACGAACCATTCAAAACCAGGTCTTCCGGGATGCCGTTCAGGAGTTTTTTATTTTCTCCCGCCAGCCAGATGAAGTCGGCTGTTTGTAAGGCGAGGTCAAGTTCGTGGGTGGCTACCAATACGGCTTTGTTTTTCTCGTGCGCAACTTTCCGAAGCAGGTTCATAATCTCCACACGGTTGTTCAGGTCGAGGTGAGCGGTTGGCTCATCCAGCAGCAGAATGGGAGTTTCCTGGGCAAGGGCCCGTGCAATCATCACCATCTGCAACTGGCCATCGCTCAATTCATATAATTTTTTATTCCCGAGCTGTACAACGCGCGCAGCCTCCATTGCATGGCTAATGGCAACTTCATCCGTTCTACTCAACCGGATGTTCCAATCCAGGTAAGGGTAGCGGCCATAGGTTACTAATTCCAGGGCAGTCATGTTGCCGGCAGCAACCTTATCGGTAAGTACCACCGCCACAGCCTGTTCGGTATTTTTATTACCAATATGAACCATTCCGCGAAGCGGTTTCTGCAATCCGGCCAGCGTTCGGATTAACGTTGACTTACCTACACCATTAGGGCCCATGAAGCACACCAGTTCTCCTGGCAAAAGTGCGAGGTTTAGGTTTTCGAAGAGCAGAATTTGCGGATGGGCAGCAAAGCCAACATCCAGTTCAGCAGCCGATAGCAACGGAAGTTGGTGCGAAGTCATGCTATACCCAGATTTTTTTTGCACGGATAATTACCCATATCACAACCGGTGCGCCTACCAACGCAGTAATGGCATTAATCGGCAATACCATGGCCATCCCCGGCAATTGAGCAATGCTGTCGCATGCCAGCATGAAAGAGGCGCCCGTCATCATAACCCCCGGAAGCAACAGCTTATGACTGCTCGATTTTATAACGATGCGGGTTAAGTGTGGAACGGCAAGCCCCACAAAGGCAATGGGTCCGCACAAGGCGGTAACAACCCCGGTTAACAGGCAAGTACTGATAATAATGAGTATCCTCGTATGGCCGGGGTTTATGCCAAGGCTTCGGGCATAGGTGTCGCCAAGCAGCCAGGCATTCAAGGCTTTGATTAAAAGAAAAGCTAAGGTGGCACCGGTAACCGTTACCAGGGCAAGAATAATTACCTCATTCCAGTTAAGGTTGCCCATGCTTCCGAAGGTCCATACCAGGTAGTACTGCTGGTCTTCGGCCCGGCTTATAAATTGCAGCACACTGACCAGCGAGGATGTTCCGGCACCGACCATAAGCCCCACAATAAGCAGGGAGGCATTATCACGTAACCGTTGCGCAACCGCCAGCATGATTAAAAAAACAGCAATGCACCCCAGGCATGCGGCAAGTACGATGGCATAAGGGCCCGTAAAAAAAATCGGTATGCCGGCCATAACGGTAATGGCAACAAACAGGCTTGCCCCTGAACTCAGGCCAAGAACATCGGGGCCTGCCAGCGGATTGCGAAATAGCGTTTGCATCAGCAACCCGCTTACCGATAAAGCACTGCCGGCAAAGACACAGGTCAGGGTTTTGGATAACCTGAAATCCAAAACGATGTCTTTCCATACAATCTCGCTTGGTGTGCCGCCCAGCAATATGGTCAGCGTCTCATCGGGAGGTATGGCTACACTTCCTAACCACAGGTTAAGAAGAAACAGCACCAGCAGGATTACAAACAGGAGCAGCCAGGAGAAGCGCATTATCGTTTTCAGCGCTCAATGATAGCAAAAACCACCGGGTTGGTTTAAATCAGGAAAGCGGCCGTAACCGTATCCAAATTTTTTAAAAGGCGGTTTGCTAACTACCCGTTATCTCATATCTTTGCAGTCCTTTTTGCGTCAAAATGGCGCAAAATCCTGAAAAACAAGCATTAAAAGGTTTTACCCATGCCTGGAATTATAGGACGAAAAGTAGGAATGACCAGTGTTTATGGCCCGCAAGGCGAGAATATTGCCTGTACGGTTATCGAGGCCGGTCCCTGCGTAGTCACCCAAGTTAAGAACGTGGAAACAGACGGATACCGTGCTGTCCAGCTCGCTTTTGGAGAGAAAAAAGAAAAGAACACGCCCAAAGCACTCCTCGGCCACTTCAAAAAGGCCAGCACCTCTCCCAAGCGCAACATTGTCGAGTTTCGTGATTTCAGGAAAGAATTTGATGGCATCGTAGAACTGGGTAAGGAAATCCGGGTTCAGGATGTATTCCAGGAAGGCGATTTTGTGGATGCTGTTGGCACCTCGAAAGGCCGCGGATTTCAGGGCGTTGTAAAGCGCCACGGTTTTGGTGGTGTTGGCGAGGCTACGCACGGCCAGCATAACCGGTTGCGCGCACCCGGCTCCATGGGTAACGCCTCGTTTGCATCGCGAGTAATTAAAGGAAAGCGCCTTCCCGGCCGCATGGGCAATGATCGTGTAAAACTTACCAACCTTAAGGTGGTGAAAATTATGCCCGATCAAAACCTGATCGTAGTAAGCGGTTCGGTACCGGGCGCAAAAAATTCAACCGTAATCCTGCAGAAGTGATGGAAGTAGCAGTGCTAACATATACCGGTGAGAAAACCAAGAAGAAGGTTTCGCTTCCTGAATCCGTTTTCGGTATTGAGCCGAACGATCACGCAATTTACCTTGACGTGAAAAGCATCCTGGCGAATAAGCGCCAGGGAACGCATAAGTCGAAGCAGCGGAATGAAATTGCCGGTTCGTCCAAGAAGATCAAAAAACAAAAAGGAACTGGCGGTGCCCGTGCCGGTAACATTAAAAACCCGCAGTTTAAAGGCGGTGGCCGCGTGTTTGGCCCCGTTCCCCGCGATTACTCGTTTAAACTCAATAAAAAGGTAAAAGACCTGGCGCGCAAATCGGCCCTTACCTATAAGGCTAAAGAGAACGCCATAGCGGTATTGGAAGATTTTACCTTTGAATCGCCCAAAACCAAACAATACATCAGTTTCCTTTCAGCCTTGTCATTGGCTGATAAAAAAACACTGCTCGTATTGCCCGAAGTAAACAAGAACATTGTCTTGTCCGGCAGAAATATCAGGAATGCAAAAATTACCACGGCCGACCAGATCAATACCTATGACCTGATGAATGCCGATAACCTGATTTTCGTGGAAAGTTCTGTAACCAAGGTTGAGAGCCTGCTAAATAAAGAGTAATGAGTGTATTAAAGAAACCCCTGGTAACCGAGAAGGTCTCTGCCCTGAACGAAAAGGGCAAGTACGGATTTATCGTGGCCATTGATGCCAATAAGGTTGCGATAAAGCAGGCCGTTGAAAAGCAATATGGCGTTACGGTAGAAAAAGTAAACACCATACGGGTAATGGGTAAACATAAATCCCGCTACACCAAAGCGGGTGTACTCGAAGGCCGTAAGCCGAACTATAAAAAGGCAATTGTTACGCTGGCCAGTGGTGACGTAATTGATTTTTACAGCAACGTATAATGATTGAACGATGGCGTTGAAGAAATTAAGACCGGTAACTCCAGGAACGCGACACAGGCTCGCCCCGACCTTTGATGACATTACCGCATCAACCCCGGAGAAGGCGTTAGTGGTAACCCGCAAGAAAACCGGGGGACGAAACAATAACGGCCGTATGACCATGCGCTACATTGGCGGTGGCCATAAACAGAAACTGAGAATAATTGATTTTAAGCGCGATAAGTCGGGTGTGCCGGCAACGGTAAAATCGATTGAATACGATCCGACCCGTTCGGCCCGTGTTGCGCTTTTATATTATGCCGATGGCGCCAAGTCGTATATTCTTGCACCCGATGGACTGAAGGCAGGCCAACAGGTTGTTGCCGGTGCCGATGTTGCCCCCGAAGTGGGCAATGCCCTGCCGCTTTCAAAAATTCCGCTGGGTACCATTGTGCACAACGTTGAATTGAAGCCGGGCAAAGGCGGAGCCATCGCACGCAGTGCGGGCTCATTCGTTCAATTGCTGGCCCGAGAAAACGGGTTGGCAACCCTTAAGATGCCTTCGGGCGAGATGCGCAACGTGCTTGAGGTTTGCATGGCTACCGTAGGGGCTGTATCCAATCCCGATCACATGAACGAAAGTGTGGGTAAGGCCGGCCGCAGCCGGTGGCGGGGCAGAAGGCCACGCAACCGGGGTGTAGCCATGAACCCGGTTGATCACCCGATGGGGGGTGGCGAGGGCCGTGCTTCAGGTGGGCATCCGCGCTCCAGGAAGGGCTTATATGCCAAAGGCAAAAAGACCCGCCATCCGAAAAAGTATTCCGATCGTCTAATCATATCAAGGAGGAAAAAATAAATGGGACGTTCAGTAAAAAAAGGTCCGTATTGTGACTTTCGTCTGCTGAAAAAAGTAGAGGCAACCGAAAAGTCTGGAAAGAAATCGGTGATCAAAACCTGGTCAAGGCGGTCAACCATCGTACCGGAATTGATCGGGCATACATTTGCGGTTCACAACGGCAATAAGTTTATCCCTGTTTATGTAACCGAAAACATGGTAGGTCATAAACTGGGTGAATTTGCTCCTACCCGTACGTTCCGCGGGCACTCGGGCAACAGAAAAGATGAAGGTACTCCAGCAGCTAAGTAGTCATGGAAACAACAGAAAAGAAGACAAAACGCTCCGTTGTAAAACGCGAAAAGCGCGATGCGAGAAAGGAAGCCGCTAAAACCGGTCCCGTGGTAGCGAAGTTAAAGAACGTGCCTACTTCACCGCGTAAAATGAGGCTCGTAGCCGACCTTATCCGGGGCGAGCGCGTAAGCAAAGCACTTAACATTTTGAAGTATGAGCCGAAGGCAGGTTCGCCAAAACTGGAGAAACTGTTGTTGTCGGCCATCTCCAACTGGGGTGCTAAAAACCAGGATGCCAAGCTGGAAGATGCCGACCTGTATGTGAAGGATATCTGGGTAGATGGCGGCAGAATTTTAAAACGCCTCCGGCCTGCACCGCAGGGAAGAGCGCACCGCGTCCGTAAGCGGTCTAACCATGTAACCCTGGTTATCGATAGTTTGAAAAAATCAGCCCAAGCTGAAACAACCAAAAAAGAAACAAAGGAATAATGGGACAGAAGATAAATCCAATCGGACTGCGTCTGGGTATCATCAGGGGTTGGGACTCCAACTGGTATGGTGGAAATACATTTTCTGAAAAACTGGTTGAAGACCAGAAGATCAGGGAATACATCGAAGCCCGTATTCCCAAAGGGGGTATCGCCAAAATTGTTATCGAGCGAACCCTGAAGCGCATAACCCTGACCATTCACACAGCGCGTCCCGGAGTGGTTATCGGTAAAGGCGGTACTGAAGTAGATAAGATTAAAGAAGAGTTAAAGAAACTTACCGGTAAAGACGTCCAGATAAACATTTACGAAATAAAGCGCCCGGAACTTGATGCCAAACTGGTGGGCGAGTCCATCGCGCAGCAGATTGAAGCCCGTATTTCGTACAAGCGTGCCATGAAGCAGGCCATTGCTTCGGCTATACGGGTTGGTGCCGAGGGCATCAAAATAAAAGTATCCGGCCGCCTTGCCGGAGCGGATATGGCCCGTACGGAACAGTACAAAGAAGGCCGCATACCGCTGCATACCCTTCGGGCCGATATTGATTATGCGATTTCAGAAGCGCAAACTGTATATGGCAAAATCGGCATCAAGGTGTGGATTTTTAAAGGAGAGGTTTATGGTAAGCGCGACCTGTCGCCCAATGTTGGCATTGTTAGCAATACAACAACTGCCCAGGGCAGCCAGCGTGGAGGCGGGGCAGAACGTGGTGGCCGCAGAAGGGGTGAAGGCCGTGGCGGTGAGCGTGAGCGTGGAGGCGAACGCAGGTCGAAGCGATAACTAAAAATTGATACAAACGCGATAACAGAATTGAGTCATGCTACAACCAAAACGTACCAAGTTCAGAAAGATGCAAAAAGGCCGGGTGAAAGGAATGGCTACCCGTGGTCATACCATTGCCTTTGGTTCGTTCGGACTGAAATGCCTGGAGGGCGGCTGGATAACCTCACGCCAGCTTGAAGCAGCGCGTGTTGCTGTTACGCGTGCCATGAAGCGCGAAGGTCAGGTGTGGATCCGGATTTTTCCGGATAAGCCGATTACCCGGAAACCCGCTGAAGTGCGGATGGGTAAAGGTAAAGGTGCGCCCGAGTAT
>JAGUUF010000132.1 GCA_020063545.1 Cytophagales bacterium | reverse complement strand
TTGACGGTTATCTTTGCAGCCTGCTTAACCATTTCAGTATATGATCATTGGTGTTCCAAAAGAAATTAAGAATAACGAAAACCGGGTTGCACTTACACCTGCGGGCACGCAAGAACTTGTGAAACGCGGGCACACCGTTTATGTTGAACAGTCGGCCGGAGTAGGCAGCGGGTTTTCTGATGCCGAATATGCCAAAGCGGGTGCCAAGCTTATTGGTACGGCTGCCGAGGTTTTTAACCTGGCCGAAATGATTATAAAAGTGAAGGAGCCCATTGAGCAGGAATACAAACTGATTAAGAAAGACCAACTCGTATTTACCTATTTCCATTTCGCTTCTTATGAGCCGCTCACCAAAGCCATGATTGCCAGCGGTGCCGTGTGCCTGGCTTACGAAACAGTTGAACGCGTTGACGGCAGCCTGCCCCTGCTCATCCCGATGTCGGAAGTGGCCGGCCGGATGGCTGTGCAGGAAGGCGCCAAGTACCTGGAGAAGCCGCTTAAAGGAAGAGGTATTTTGTTAGGTGGCGTGCCCGGTGTAAAACCGGCAAAAGTGCTCATCCTGGGTGGCGGGGTTGTGGGAACTAACGCAGCCAAAATTGCGGCTGGCATGGGCGCTGAGGTTACAATTATGGATGTTAACCTTAACCGCCTTCGCTACCTCGATGATGTTATGCCTAAAAACGTGCACACCATGGTGTCGAACGAATATGCCATTCGTGAACTGGTTAAAGACCATGATTTGATCATCGGTGGTGTTTTAATACCGGGAGCAAAAGCGCCCAAATTGATTACCCGCGATATGCTTAAAACCATGCGGCCAGGAACGGTTTTGGTTGATGTGGCCGTTGACCAGGGTGGTTGCATTGAAACCTGTACCCCCACGACACACGAAAACCCGACTTTCATTATTGATGACGTAGTGCATTACTGTGTAGCCAACATGCCGGGTGCCGTGCCCTATACTTCTACACTGGCGTTAACCAATGCCACCTTACCGTATGCCATACGGCTTGCCAACCAGGGCTGGAAACGCGCCTGCCAGGAGAGCACCGAATTGCGCAGCGGACTTAACGTAATGTTTGGCGAGGTGGTGTACAAAGGCGTGGCCGATGCATTTAACCTTCCATATTCGGATGTGAAGAAGTTTTTGTAATCAATACACGAAAGCTTTAAAAAAATATCCTTATTACTATTGAGGATACCGCGGAATTGCGTCCACAGCATGCACATGGTGTTCCGAGAAATCAGCCGCAAAACAAAAGTGATTCAAGCCGTTTGAGATGAGGATGTACTGCGCCTTTAAACCGGAGTTATAAACTGCTACCTGCAAAGCCGTGTCGGCAGTAATTTTCTGACTGGGCGATTTGCATTCGATAACCATCCAGTTTTTGCCATCCCGGTCAAGCACCACAATATCCGAACGCTTTTGCAGCGTGTTGTACGTTAATCCTGTTTCAACCTTTATCAATCCCTTTGGGTAGTTCAGGTGACCAACCAGGTAATGTACCAGGTGTTGGCGCACCCATTCTTCTGGCGTCAGCAGAACAAACTTTTTCCGAATGCCGTCAAAAATCCATACTTTACCACCTGCTTTTTTCAGGCGGTAATTATATGCCGGCAAGTTGAGTTGTTGCATATGGCAAAGTAAACCAACAAATGAAAACCAAACAGGAAATTGTAGAAAACTGGCTTCCACGTTATACCGGGCAGCCGCTCGATCAGTTCGGGCAGTATATTCTGCTCACCAATTTCGATAACTACGTTACCATGTTTGCCGAGTGGCATGGAGTACCGGTAAACGGCACCGATCGCCCGATGCGCAACGCAACAGCCGATGGCATTACCATCATTAATTTCGGGATGGGAAGCCCCAATGCCGCTACCGTAATGGATTGCCTTAGTGCCATAAAACCCAAAGGGGCACTATTTCTGGGGAAATGCGGTGGCTTAAAAAAGAAAAACGACATCGGTGACCTTATTCTGCCGATTGCCGCCATCCGGGGAGAAGGTACGTCTAACGACTATTACCCGCCTGAAGTACCTGCCCTGCCCGCATTTGCCCTCCAAAAAGCCATTTCAACAACCATCCGCGATTACAACCAGGATTACTGGACGGGTACAGTTTATACCACAAACCGAAGGGTGTGGGAATGGGATGAAGACTTTAAAGCTTACCTGCGCAAAATCAGGGCGCAGGCCATTGATATGGAGACCGCGACTATTTTTATCACGGCATTCAAAAACAAAATACCCGCAGGCGCCCTGCTGTTGGTTTCTGATCAGCCGATGGTTCCCGAAGGCGTGAAAACTGAAGTGAGCGATAAGGCCGTAACTAAAAATTTTGTTGAACTTCACTTAAAAATAGGAATTGATTCGCTTCGCCAGCTTATCAACAACGGCATAACGGTGAAACACCTTAGGTATTGAATTTAGAATCTAGAATTAGAATTTAGCTCTTGGGGAAGCGATGTCGGAAGATTTGATTTGATTAAGCAACACCAACCCGATAACAAAATACACAGCCAGGGCAAGTGCACTGTTGCGCATACTGCCGGTTAACTGGTTAATCAGCCCGTAAGAAAACGTGCCGAAAACTATCGAAAGGTTGTAGGTTACATCGTAGAAACTAAAGTAGGATGCGTGATCGATGGTGTTTTCCGGGATGAGCTTAGCATAGGTAGCCCTGGAAAGCGACTGGATGCCTCCCATTATCATGCCCACAACGGTGGCCAAAGCATAAAACTGTACCTCGTGATTGACAAAATAGGCCGCGAAACAAACCCCAATCCAGCAGGTAATCATAAACGACAGGGCAAAGGCATTGCCTTTCTGCTTTGAGACGCGTGCAAAAAGCCAGGCTCCAAATGCGGCTACAAGCTGAATCAACAAAATGGTTCCGATTAGTTTTTCACTGGGCAGGTTCAGTACATCGGTACCAAACAAAGTAGCCAGGTACATTACTGTCTGCACACCCATGTTGTAAAAGAAAAAGGAAGTAAGAAACCGCTTCAGGTCGGGGGTGCTTTTCAGGCTGCGCCACACCTTCAGCACTTCATAATATCCTTTTGTCCAAATATTCTCGGTACGACCCCGGTAAACCTGTTGAGGCAAAACATTAAACGATACCAGCGAAAAAAGTATCCACCATACACCCACCAGCAAAAAACTGAAACGGGTTGCCTCGCCTTCACTGCGGAAACCGAAGGCGTTATAATTGAGAACCAGTACCAGGCAGACAACCATAAGGATAACACTGCCATAGTAACCCATAGAATACCCGCGGGCACTTACCTCATCGTACCGATCTTCTGATACGATTTCCGGTAAGAAGGCATCATAAAACACCAGGCTGCCTGAATATCCAATACTGGCCATTACCGAACAAAGCAGGCCCCACCACAGCGTTTCAATGCCCGTAAAAAAATACAGGCCCATGCACGAGAGACTGCCCGTAAATACAAACACCTTCATAAACTGCTTTTTGCGCCCGGTGTAATCCGAAACACCCGATAGCAGGGGAAGCATGGCCGCCACTACCAGGAAGGAAAATGAAAGCGCATAAGAATATAAGACCGAGTTTTTGATAGTAAACCCAAGAAAGGGTATGTCATCGCTGCCGGTGGCCGTTACCGCTACAGCTTTATAATATACCGGGAAGATGGCCGATGTTATAACCAGCGAATACACCGAATTGGCCCAATCGTACATACACCAGGCACGAACCGTTTTAGGGTTATTGAGGCGGGCAACTGCGGGAACAGGTTCCATAAGAAAAAGCCCCGGCCCGGTTGGCAGCCAGGACGGGGCAAACTATCAGACTACGAAAAAACGATTTTAATTCTCAACCCGTCTTTGTAAGGTGGAGTACAGCAACAGCCGTGCATTGGCCTTACGCAACTCGGTTTCCACATCGGCAATAATTCCGCGTTTTGCTTCGCTGTCAACTTTCATGGACACCGTGAGCTGATCGCGTTCAAACTCATTCAACTTGGCTTTTTCGGAGTTAACCCACTGAATAACATCCTTTGGTTCAATGAAAACATCGTTCACCTGGATCTTGGGCTCTTTACCCCATTGATCCGTTTTCTTGGGTTCGCCAATGTACATATAGGCCACTAACGACTTACGCGCCAACTTTTTCAACTGGGTCGCTTCCGGTAACTGCTGCTTCACATTAATAGATGTTTCTCGCATCTGGGTTGTTACCATAAAGAAAAACAGCAGCATGAATACAACATCGGGCATGGATGATGTCGGGATCTCCTGTTTAACAGCAGCCTTCTTTTTGAATTTTGACATGTTACTTCCCTCCTATTTTCGTTGGTTCGGCTATCGACAAGGCCATCGGTATCTCCACCGACCCATCCGGCCTTTTCTTACGGCCCAGATCGTACAATCTTCTGTTTTCCGGGTTGTTTAAATCAGAAGAAAGATCAAGCCATTTCTTAACCGTTACGCCTGCATTGTCAGCATAAATCTGGTAGTATGCTGCCTGTATGGCATCCAGTATCTCAATGAATTTTTTATGACTTGTTCCGCGGTCTGTTTTATACGAAACGATGGCCTTCTCCGGGTTATCCGATGAGCCCGGGTCAGCGCCATAGTTTAAAACAAACTTCTTGATCATATCGGTAAGCTCGGCAGGCGAACCGGTAAACGGGTTTCCTTCCACCAATACATTATCAAATGAGTTTACCTGGATCTTAAACAGGTTGCGCTCCTGTATTTTAATATCCATATCAGGAGGCATGGCTTCAGGCGGGGGCGGCAATTGAATGCTTAACCCTTTATCGTTCGCTACCGTAGTGGTTACCAGGAAGAACACCAACAGCAGGAAGGCGATATCGGCCATCGAAGCGTTGGGAATATCAGGCACAGGTCTCGGCATTATTTCAATGCTTTATTGATTTCAGAATAAATGAGTCCGAGAACCGCAATACCCGAAATCAGGTAGAACATGGTTAACCCTGCTCCTACCAGTTTTGAAGTATTTTCAGTTATCCCTTTTGCTGCCTGGATGGTTGACACTTCCGAACCCGACAGCGCATACGAAATTACAAACAACACCACCATGGCAGCTAATGCCATGAGGGGCTTCTTCAACTCCCCTGGGGATTTGAGCGAACCGAGCAACGGCAATACCAACGATGCAGCTACGGCAACACCGAACAACGCATACGAAGCGTACAGGCCGGCATCAACCGAAAATAATGCTGCAACAACCAGTATTATCGAAACTACGATGATAATCAGACCTCTCATGGGTAATTATTTTTGCGAAACGAGTTTGTGCTTCACCAGGATGTCAACCAATGAAATGGAGGCATCTTCCATGCTGTTTACCAACGAATCAATTTTTGATACGAGGTAGTTGTAAAACACCTGCAGCACCATACCTACGATAAGACCACCTACGGTTGTTGTTAAGGCTACCTTCATACCACCCGCAACGATGTTCGGGGAAATATCACCGGCAGCTTCAATATCCGAAAATGCCTGCACCATCCCTACCACCGTTCCGAAGAATCCAAGCATGGGGCCAAGGGCAATAAACAAGCTAATCCAGATTAGGCCGCGCTCCAGCTTACCCATTTCCACACCGCCATACGATACAATGGATTTTTCCACCATATCAATGCCTTCGCTGTAACGCATAAGGCCTTGTGTAAAAATAGAAGCAACCGGTCCGCGGGTATTACGGGTAACATCCAATGCAGCGTTTACGCCACCTTTGGCAAGCGCATCTTCAATTTGCCCGAGTAATTTCTTGGTGTTGGTAGTAGCCAGGTTAAGGGTTAAAATTCTTTCAATGCTGAACGCAAGCCCCAGGATAAGACAGATCAGCACGGGGGTCATAAAGCGCACATCCCCTTCGATAAATTTCTCTTTCAATACCTGGTGAAAAGATGGCTGGTCGGCCGCTGCAGCCTCTTCGGTTGCAGGTTCAGATTGCGGAAGATCAGCCGGTCCGGCATAAAGCGCAGAGGACGCCAGAACCCCTGCAAAAGCTAACATAGCAAGTAGTTTTTTCATAGTTTGAGGTTTAAGTAAATCCTTGAAGAGGCCAAAATTAAAGGTTTTGTGGATTTAACGATATTTTTTAAAAAATTTTTCTACCGGTGGCTTATCCCTTATTCTATACATGGCAATAATGCCTTCGGCCAAATAAAGACACACTTCCCCCGTTGGTTGAGCCCGCTTACCTCAGGTACCGAATTAACCTGCCAATCAATTTATTAACAGTGGGGCAATTGGCGCACCTGCTATTATTACTTTATTTTGCGACTTTGTTCCCGGAGAGGTGTCCGAGTGGTTGAAGGAGCACGCCTGGAAAGTGTGTATCCCGCTAACGTGGGATCGCGGGTTCGAATCCCGCTCTCTCCGCCACCTTTGCTTATTCCAGGCTGGTTAATTCCCCGGCAAGGTCTTTCCCAATGCGCTCCCGGGCAACTTTTTCACCGTATTCGCCCAGCAAAAGCATCAGTTTGGTCACCGCAGCCTCGGTTGTCATATCGGCACCGCTTAGCACCCCGGCTTTTACCAGGTCGCGACTGGTGGCATAACGCCCCTGCAGTACCGTTCCGCCCGGGCATTGCGATACATTAAGCACCAACACACCGCGCTGGATAACTTGCCGCAGCCCGGTAATAACCCACGAAGCCGTTGGGGCATTACCCGAACCATAGGTTTCCAGGATTACAGCTCTTAACCCGTTAATATTCAGCACTGCCTGAAACACTTCCTCAGAAATACCCGGGAACAATTTCAGGATGGCAACTCGGGTGTCGAAACGGGTATAAAGTTTAAGGGGCTGATTTGAAGGCTTACGGATAGCTGTAAAATCATAATTAATCTTTACACCGGCTTTAGCCAGTGCCGGGTAATTTCCTGAGTCGAATGCATCAAACTGCATACTCTCAACCTTTTTGGAACGGTTACCGCGCAGCAGTTCATAATCGAAGTATATGCACACTTCGGGTACTACGGCCTTCCCGTTTTGTTTTGCCGAGGCAATTTCCAATGCCGTAATCAGGTTTTCACGGGCATCCGACCGGGGTTCGGTAATGGGCAGTTGCGCACCGGTAAGCACAACCGGCTTGGACAGGTTTTCGAGCATGAAGCTTAAAGCCGAAGCGGTATAGGCCATCGTATCGGTGCCATGCAAAATCACAAAGCCGTCATGTAAGTCGTACTGTTCATAAATTAAACGGGCTATAAGTTGCCAGTGCTCAGGCTGAATGTTGGAAGAATCAATCGGGTTTTCAAACGAGAACACCGAAAAGGCCAGGCCGAGGTTCCTCACCGTAGGCAGGTGTTCCAAAATAGATGCAAAGTCGAATGGAATGAGCACCCCGTCTTTATCGTGTGTCATGCCGAACGTGCCTCCGGTGTAAATAATCAACAGGTGTGCCCGCGGCACTCCATTGCTCTTCAGGTCAACGCGTTTCAGGTTCATAGCGAAAAAAGTTTCCGGGCGTTTTCAGTTGTCTTGCTCATCACGTCTTCTATCGGCTGATTAGTAAGTTGAGCAACCCGCCCGGCAATAGTAACAAGATACGAAGGTTCGTTTCGCTTACCGCGATGGGGCACCGGGGCAAGGTACGGACTGTCGGTTTCCAGCACAATGTTATCAAGGCCGATACCCGGTAAAACATTATCGAGGCCCCCGTTTTTGAACGTAGCTACCCCACCAATGCCCAGGTAAAAATTTAACCCGATGATGCGCCCGGCCTGTTCTGAATTTCCGGTAAAGCAATGGAAGACCCCGGCCAGGTTTCCATCCTGCAACTGCTCAACCATATCAATAGTCTCATCCAATGTTTCGCGGCAATGGATAACCACCGGCAGGTTACGCTTTCGGGCCAGGTTAACCTGGATAGTAAAAGCTTCTTTTTGTTGCTCCCAAAACGTTTTATCCCAGTACAGGTCGGTGCCAATTTCACCTACCGCGGCAAATTTTCGTTTGGACAACCGGTTTTCTACCTCGTACAATTGTTTTTCAACGTCATCCTTTACCGAACACGGGTGCAGGCCCATCATTGGAACGCACAGTTCAGGGTATGCCTCCTCTACCCGCAGCATCGCATCAACGGAACCTGAGTCAATGTTAGGCATCAGGATTTTACCAACACCGTTTTGTGTTGCCCGCTGGAGCATTTCATCGCGATCAGCATCAAACTCACCCAGGTAAATGTGTGCGTGCGTGTCAATCCAGTAACTCATGCCGGCAAATATCGGCTAAAGATGATTATCCCGACCAGTGCGGCAAAAAAGCTGGCAACCAGAACGGCTGCAGCGGCAATATCCTTAACGACACCCGCCCTGGATGATGTTGAGGCGATATCAGGTTAACCAATTCTTCGATGCTTGTATTCACCAACTCGGTAACGAGCACCAATGCTGCGGCCAGCAATAACCCACACCACTCCAGCAGTTCAACCCGAAGATAAAGACCAACCCCAATTACGCACAGCAGTACTGCACCATGAATCTTCAGGTTGCGTTGTTGAGTAAACGCTGTAATCAGCCCCTTCAATGCATAACCAAAACTTCGTAAAAATTTCATTGCAACAGCTCCTCCACAGCAACAGATAAAGCGGTATCGGTAACTTCCGTTACCGGAAATCCGGAACACGATTTAATCCTTTCGAGTGCCTCGGCAATATTAAAGTTGTGTTGGTTTACCACAAACGCAAAGTTGTTGGTCATTGCTCGTTCGCCAAGGTAAGCCTGTTCCGTTTGCCCGGGCGTGGGTATGAGTATGGCTTTCTTGCCCAGCCTGGCAAGGTCCATAATAGTGCTGTAACCGGGACGCGCCACCACCACACGCGCCCTGCACATTTCCATATTCAGTTCGATGGCCGGCAGAAAATCAACAACTGTAATATTGTTATAAGTTGTTCTCGTTTTACTTTTCACTACACCGCGCACCAGCAGGCACGTTAAGCCGTTGGCCGGCAGTTGTTCCAGGAGGATTTTTTCAAGCATCGTTCGCTGGGGCTCGGGGCCTGAGAGCACGGCAAGGAAGTCATACGTACCGGGCAAATTAGTATTCGAAAATTCAAACCGCGAAAGCGGACCGATAAACCGCGCATTAGTTAACCGATGCGTTGTTGAAAGGCATCCGGATAAAACTGATTCTGCTGCATCGGGTATCCAGATGAACTTGAATTTTCGCAGCAACCTTCTATGAAAAGCGTTTACCACCGGGCCCATCCATCGAAGCCCCCCGGGCATAAGCAGATTTAGTTGATGACTAATGATGGCCGTAGGTACCTTATCCGACCATACACCATAGCGGTTATCCGAAATAATTGCCTCGACCTGTTCAGTTTCAACCAAAGTACTTACCAGGTTATATTCCTTTTTTATAGCCGAAATGAATTTTGGCAACTGGCGTGCAAGGGAAAAAACAAGTGAACTGCCCCTGCTGTAATATGCTTCGTAGCCCGGCAACTCGTGAAATTTTAACTCCGGAAATTCTGCTTTAAGCAACAGCAGGGCATCGCCATCAGTGGCGATAATTACCTCATGGCCGCTGTTCTTTAAAAACCGGATGACGGGTATGCACCGGGTTGCATGACCCAACCCCCAGTTAAGCGGGGCTACCAGCACACGCCTGGTTGAGGTTTTCATGTAATCCGATTAAAGGTGTAGCCGCGCTCAAGGCACGCTTCAATAAATCGCGGAAGCGCATAGGTTAACCTGCGTTCGGCCTTCAGGCTATCATGCCATACTACAATAGAACCATTACGCACCGCCCCAAGCGAACGGTGCAGGCATTTTTCCGGTGAAATTGCCCCGCTGTAATCGTTGGTGAGCACATCCCACATGATAATGCGGTATCGGTGCAGCCTGCTGATTTGCCTTCGCGTAATCCGCCCGTAAGGCGGCCTGAAAAGAGAAACCTGCAGCCCGGGTTTTACGATAGCCAGTTGCTCATCAAACTTTTGCGCATTGTGCAGGTAAGTTGATGTTGGGGTCTTCCATCCGTTCAGGTGATTGAAGGTATGATTACCGATTGTGTGCCCGTCATCCCCTACGCGAAGTAACACTTCGGGGTGTTTTTGAATATTATCGCCTATGCAGAAGAATGTGGCTTTTATTTTAAACTGTTGCAATACATCGAGCACAAACTCAGTAGGCCCTGGCACAGGGCCGTCATCGAACGTCAGGTAAACAGTACGGTCATCAGCCGGCATTCGCCAGGTAAGACCCGGGTACAACCAGGGCAGGAAAAAAGGAGTTCGGAAGATCATAGCCGGTTAAACCGATGCAGGCTTAGCCCACCCTGCAAGATAGCATGGTTATGTCATCGTGGTAGCCGTTCCGGCCTTTAAAGGCATCAAGACTTACAATGATATCCTGGTGGATTTCGTTAAGGCCTTTTATGTTTACGGCCGGGTCGGCAAAGTACTGATGTAACCGGTCAATCCCGAATTCACTGCCCTGTTCGTTAATGGTTTCGGTAAGGCCATCGGTGTAGCAGAACAGCAGGAAATCGTCAATATCGGTTACAAAGCCTTCATTGATAAACGGTAGCGGGTGCATTGCGCCCAGCACGGTTGAACCTTCCTCGAGCATACGCAACCCATTTTTCCGGTCGAGCAGGAATGGCGGATTATGCCCGGCATTAACGTACACCATTGTTTTAAGGCTGATGTCGTAAATGGCACCGAAAAAAGTGATGAACTTTTCGCCTTTAGTGTTTTCCAATACCTGGTAGTTCAATGCCTCAACAATATCGCGCAGGTTGGGCGTTTGCCGGAGCAGGGTGCGCAGGGAAGCCTGGAAATTAGACATCATCAGGGCGGCAGGTATTCCCTTGCCGCTTACATCGGCAACGCAAAGCAGAAACTGGTTTTTGTTAATGGGTATGTAATCGTAATAATCGCCACCAATCATATCGTGCGGCAGGTAACTGGCCTCTACTTTTAACCGATCGGTTTGGGGTAGTTTCTCCGGAAACAAAAACTGCTGCACATCGCTGGCAATTTCAAGCTCTTTGCGGAACGCCTCCTGCTGCAACTGTTTGCGCACCAGCTTTTTGTTTTCTATAGCCACAATGATGATGTTGCTGAGCGCCTGGATAAATTTCAATCCTTCGGCATGTTCGAAGTAATTATCGGCATGCTCATCGCCAAGAAATACCAGGGCGAGGGTTGTGTTTTTATGGGCCACCGGAAGCACAATATCGAATTCGCTGAACCGGGTTTCTTCAAACTTTTTTAAGGAACATACTTCCCGCACCTGCATGAAGCAATCAGGCAGCTTAACACCCGTAAACTTTTCTTTCGTCCCGAAGTTCGCCTTGCATTCCCATTGATCATCCAGCACATAGAGAGCAAGTTTCTTCAGGTTCAGGTTTGAACGAAGTGTAAACGTAAAGATTTTATACAGCGACTCTTCCGGAACGTTGCTGTTGATGGCCTGGGTTACTTCCAGCAGGGCATTCAGTTCCAGTTCTTTCAGTTCATACCGGTTCTTAAGCGAGAGGGCTTCCATAACAGCAACAAAGTTACTCGATATTCGGGTACCTGACGGACTAAATTTTGCGCCCTTTCCACGTGGCATTTAACCAATTGGAAATGAGCCCAAAAAAGACAACGTAAGGCGGGTAGAGAAATTGCAGGGCGGCAAAGGCATGTATGTTAAACGGGGTACCCATCCATGTGGTGATGCGTTTAAGACAGACGAGCTCCAAAAAAAGTTTTATCAGTAGAAGAAGCGAAACAGTGCCCAGGCTTACCACCCATTGCATAGCCAGCAGCGGGATTGATAAAAACGTAAGGTTAAACAGAAATACAAACAACGCCAGCACGGAGGAAACACCGAATTGCTGTTTACGCCACTTGCCTGCCCACCGCACCCGCTGATTAATAAATTCCCAGGCTGAAAGTGCCGGCCGGGTGGTGACAACGCTGCCGGGGTTTGCATTGAATGCCACACCTTGCGGATAGCGTGCAGAAATTTTCTTAAGCAGGAATTCATCATCACCCGAGGCAATGTGCTCGTTGCCCTCGTAACCGTTTACTTCCGTAAACACAGCCTTTCGATACGCCAGGTTGGCACCATTGCACATCACCGGCTTATTAATTACGATGAACGCAGCCGTTGTACCCGTTAAGGCTGCCTGCTCCACTTGCTGCAGTTCTCCAAAAAAATTTCCGGGCGCAAGCCGCACGGCACCGGCTACCAGTTTTACTTGCTCGTCTGAAAACCTTGTGGCAATTGACAAAAGCCAACCTGCCCCAACCCGGCAGTCGGCATCCGTTGTAACGATCACATCGCCTTTCGCCTGAGCTACGGCTGTTGCTATTGCCTTTTTCTTTCCCGCTGCATCCTGACCAAGTTTAATAATGCGCAGGGGAAGAGAGGCATTAGTCTTCTTCCAAGTCTCAACAATCTCTACAGTATGGTCTGTTGAGTGATCATCCACCAGGATCACTTCAAGCGGCTTGAAGGTTTGACTGCACAGGGCGCTCAGCAATTCGGTAATGTTCCGTTCTTCATTGCGTACCGATATCACCACCGAAATACGGGCAGCAGGCAACCCATTTCGAGTATGCGTAAGCCTGCCCCATCCAATCAGCAAAAAACCAAGAAGCAGAAAATAAAGTATGAAGATACCAACTACGATAACCGTCATTCCTGCAAGTTGTGATTTATCATCGAATTGGAAAACCCCGGTGTTTTAAGGTAATTTGGAACGTGAGCAGGCAGCGAAAGGAGAAAATTATTCTTGGGCTTGACCCCGGCACCAATGTTACCGGGTATGGAATCATCTGCATCCGCGGCACCGCCATTGAACTTCTTCAGTTTGGCGTTATCCAGTTGGGCAAATCCGGAGGTCATGAACTGAAACTTAAAAAAATCTTCGAGCGCGTGCTTGGGCTTATTGACGAATATCACCCGGACGAAGTAGCCCTTGAAGCGCCCTTCTACGGAAAGAATGTCCAGTCGATGCTAAAGCTGGGCAGGGCCCAGGGTGTGGCCATGTCGGCCGCGTTGTTCCGGCAAATTCCCATTGTTGAATACGCCCCGAAAAAAGTAAAGCAGGCCGTTACCGGTAACGGCAATGCTTCGAAAGAGCAGGTTGCCAAAATGCTGATGTCATTCTTTGCCTTGCGTGAAGCACCAAAACTTTTTGATGCAACCGATGCCCTGGCCGTAGCCGTGTGCCACCATTTTCAGCACGGAAAAGTAAGATCAAAAAAAACCGGTTGGGATGCGTTTCTGAAAATAAACCCGCACCGGGTTAAATCAGGGTAAGCGAAGCAGTTCGGTTACGATGCGCACAGCAGTCTTGCCATCCCACAAGGGGGGAATACTTCCTTTCTTCCATTGCCCTGATTGGATTTTAGAAACCAGTTGCTCAAGTAACCGGTAGTCATCTCCAATCACTTCGTTGGTTCCAACGGTAACGGTTTCGGGGCGCTCGGTACTTTTGCGCAGGGTAATGCACGGAATGCCGAGCCAGGTTGTTTCTTCCTGTATGCCTCCGCTGTCGGTAATTACGCCAACGCAGTGCTGTACCAGGTAAATGAACTCCAGGTAGCTGAGTGGATCAGAAAGGATAATGTTATCAATATCACGGATGTTTTTGGTGTTGCGCTGTGTGCGCGGATGCACCGGAAACACCACCTTGCTTCCGGCTGCACTTTTCGAAATGGCTTTTATCACATCCGAAAAAACTTGTGGGTTATCCACATTAGATGGGCGGTGAAGGGTTAATACAAAATAATTTTTCGGTTCGAGCCGGTTAACATCCCACAACTTCGGCTTGCGCGTTTTGTTCAGGTTAGTCACCAGCGAATCGATCATGGTATTGCCTACAAAAAAAATCTGTTCATTGCGCACACCTGTTTTTTTCAGGTTTTCGTTGGCGATTGCGCTTGTGGTAAAAAAATAATCGGCAAGCGAATCAGTAACCATACGGTTTATTTCTTCGGGCATGGTCATATCCCACGAGCGGATACCGCCTTCAACATGGGCCACTTTGGTGTTAAGTTTTTTGGCCACGATGGTGCAGGCCATGGTTGAATTCACATCGCCAACCACTACCACCAGGTCGCACGGGTTGGCGACCAGGTCTTTTTCGAAGGCCACCATAATGCGGGCGGTTTGGTCGGCTTGTGTGCCTGAACCGACACCCAGGTTAACGTGGGGTTCCGGTATTTCCAGTTCCTTAAAAAAAACCTGGCTCAGTTTCTCATCATAATGCTGCCCGGTATGTACCAGGCGGTAAGCGATTGGCCTATTGCCCGAACGGTTGGAATTTTCAATGGCCCGGATGATGGGGGCAATCTTCATAAAGTTTGGGCGCGCCCCTGCCACTAAAGTTATTTTCACGCCTGCGCTGTTAGTGAGTCAAAATGATTTTCTTTGCCAAATTAATTCAATTTACCGGAATATGACCATCGGCATGTTGTTGAACGCACCCTATCCGGCCGATGTGCGCATCCGCAAAGAAGCATCAGCACTTTGCACGGCAGGTC
Source organism: Cytophagales bacterium (assembly GCA_020063545.1). Taxonomy (GTDB): domain Bacteria; phylum Bacteroidota; class Bacteroidia; order Cytophagales; family Cyclobacteriaceae; genus UBA2336. The sequence goes on along the minus strand of JAGUUF010000132.1, from coordinate 1,258 downwards.
ATACCCTTCACTTGTTATGCCTGCGCAGAAAGGGCGAACCGTATCATGAAGTTACAGACGGAATTGCCATTACCCGCCTTGATGCCGGAAAAAACAATTTTGCGCTGGCCTTTTGGGATGTTGTTATGGCCATGACATTTGAACACCCTGTATTTAAAAGAAAGTTACCCGTGTGGATTACGGATAACAAAATTGATGTTCTTCATGTGCACGATTTACCGCTTACCGGCACAGCCCTTTATGCAAAGAAGAGAAAAAATATTCCGGTAATAGCCGACTTTCATGAAAACTACCCGGATGCATTACAGGTTTGGTTTGAATGGAAGAAAAATCCGCTGGCACATTGGAAGAACCGGCTCTTTATGAATCCCGGACGATGGAAGAAGCACGAAGGCCGTACCGTGCAACAAGCCGATTATGTAATTGCCGTAGTGGACGAAATGCGCGACCGGCTTGTACGAGAGTATAAGGCTGATTTTGACAAAATTGTAGTGGTGACCAACTCGGAAGATCAATCGTTTTTAAACCAACCGGTTGAACCCTCTATATATAAGGAATACACCGGAAAATTTGTTGTAGCCTACACCGGAGGTATCGGGCCGCACCGGGGTGTGGATACAGCCATCGGAGCCATGCAGTTTTTGAAAGGCAAAGCAATAGTGTTGGTTGTTGCCGGCTTCGGCAATGAGGCAGTAATGAAAAACCTGCGCAAACTAGCAGAAGAACTTGAGGTTACAGAACAAGTACATTTCCTTGGTAAGCAGTCGTTTTCGCGTTTCTATTCCCTGATGCACTTTGCAGATGTCAACCTTATCCCGCACAAATCAACACCGCATACCGATAACACCATACCACACAAACTCTTTCAGGGCATGATGGCCGGCAAACCGATGCTGGTAAGCTCCAGCGCCCCATTGAAACGAATAATAGATAAAGCAAATGCCGGGTTGGTTTTTAAGGCTGATGACGCTAAAGACCTGAGCGAAAAAATTCTACAACTGGCTGACAACAAATCCCTATGTGCCCAACTTGGTGAAAATGGTATCCGGGCAACCACTGCCGGAGGTATGAACTGGGAAACCGACCAGCAAAACCTGATTGCTTTGTACAACCGCGTTGCGTTACTGCTACAACAATGAAAAACACCCAATCCTGGCAACCCACCAAATACGAACTGCGGAACGGAAAACTCCGGGCCTCACGCAATCCGCAATTTGCTTCGGTGTCGTCAAGGCTCATGATTGACGTTACTGCTTCA
>JAGUUF010000281.1 GCA_020063545.1 Cytophagales bacterium | reverse complement strand
GGTAGCCGGCATCTTTCAGGTAAACCACTATCAGGGTAATTAAAGCCAGGCCCGTTACCCACCAACTGGCGAACACGTACCAGCCAAACATGGTGCTGAACCAGTGTGTATCAATGCTCATCACCCAGTCCCAAGCCGCTACCGAAGAACTTACCGCAAAGAACACCAGGAACCAGGCCGATATGCTGCGGTTTTTTGTCCAGTATGTAGTTCCTCCGTTGATGTCTTCTGCCATCATGTTTTTCTTGATCATGCTGAAGAACCAGTACCACATGCCAAAGAATATGATCATGCGGGCAAGGAAGAAGATTGGCATACCGCCCGCTTCGCCCGGCCAGAAGAAGTAAGGAGCTTTACCGGCAATAATTTCATCGAAGGTTTCGGGATTGGCTTCATCATAGAGGTAACCGTGTGTCCAATGGAAGATGTCGTGATGCGTAACAAACCAAAGCACCAGCGTTAACACCCCTGCAATGGGCAGCCAATGCCCCATAGCCAGCGGGATGCGCTTTACACCGGCCGACCAGCCGGCTTGTGCTGCATATTGAATGCACACAAAAAACAGCCCGATGATACCCAGGCCTACAAAATATACATTGTTCATCCACAACGAAGTGTACAGGCGCTTCAGCCAGGGTGCTGTTTCATGATGTTCACCATGGCCTTCGCCTGCAGCATCGCTGCTGATGCTTGCCACCTGTTGTTCGGTATTCAAACCGGAATGCCCTCCGCCATGTTCATCATGTCCGCCTGCCATAGCGGCCCATAATCCGATGGCGAGCAGTACTACTCCAAAAGCAAGCACAATGAGTAATTGCTTTTTAGTACCCGGCTGAAAGGTGTATTGCTCTTCAGTTATCGTTGTATGACCCATTTTTTACCTGTTTCAATATTTTACTTCTGCAATGATTTCACATACCGTGCAATTTTCCAGCGGTCTTCGGGGCTAATCTGCGAACCATGTGGCATCATCAGGCCCTTACCCATGGTAATCACGTGGAAAATATGTCCTTCCGTAATGTCTTTGTAGGCATCACCTTTCAGGTTTGCCACACCGGCATACAGGCCGCGTTCAACACCGTCAACCACAACACCGGTGGCAACCTTGCCGTCTGCCTCGCCTTTGGCGCCATGGCAGTGGTCGCAATAAATTTCATACAACACTTTTCCATCGGCCAAAATAGCTTTCTCATCTCCGGTTAGCGGGCTTGGAATTTTTGCTGCCATCTCAAGGCTGTCCTTCGGGATATGGTATGGCATGTAGTTGCGGCTTACCGTGCGGGGTGCCGGCAGGCGCATGTTCATGCGGTGCGGGTTGAGTGTATTGGAATTAAAAAATTCCGCGTGGCCATCGTCATAGTCAATGGAGGTAAGCCACCGCCCCGCATCCTCATCGGTTATCTGGCTGTACGGTTCATAGGCAACCGAGTGGTACATGTTTGGTGCATACTCCAGCCCGGGGTTATCGCCTCCGGCCTTGCAGCCCGCCAGTACAACGGCTGTAACCAATACAAGCGCGGTGTTGCGTAATGTTTTCAGGTTCATCATATTACTCAAAACTCTTTTCATTTACTTCTGATGCTCCGCTGTCTTTCAAAATTCGCTTCAGTTCGTCTTTGCTTTTTGCTGCATTCATCGCCAGGTCTATGGCCATTACATGCTTGTCATCGGTGCTGCGGATGTCGAACTGACGCGGCCATTTGTAGGGCTTCATATCGCTAACGATCATAAAGGTGCCCACCATACCGAGGGCCGAAAGCAACACGGTGAGTTCGAAGGTTACCGGTATAAAGGGCGGCAGCGATGCAAAATTCTTTCCCCCGATAATCATGGGCCAATCGTAACCGAGCATCCAGATTTGCATAACCAGGGCAAGGATGGTTCCAGTCATGCCGAAGAGGAAGGCGGCAATCGGAAGGCGGGTGCGTTTATAGCCAAGGGCTTCGTCAATGCCGTGCACCGGGAATGGCGAGTACACTTCCTGGATTTTTACCCCGCTGGAACGAACCTTTCGGATCGCATCCAGCAGCACGTCTTCGTCTTCGAAAATTCCAACTACAAAATGTTTATCGGCATCCATGGTTATTTCTTTTCAGAAGTTGATTTTAAAATGCTTTTTACTTCGGCCATGTTTATCACAGGGAAGAACTTGGCAAACAGGAAAAATGCGGTGAAGAAAATTCCGAACGTGAAGATGTATTGCCCCACATCGTACATGGTAGGATAAAACATCGTCCAGCTTGACGGTACGTAATCCCGGTGAATAGAGGTTACGATGATTACGAAACGCTCGAACCACATCCCGATGTTTACAATAATGGAAAGCACAAACGTGGCTACGATGCTGGTACGGATTTTCTTAATCCAGAACAACTGGGGCGAAATAACATTGCAGGTCATCATCGACCAGTAAGCCCACGCATACGGACCCTGCACCCGGTTGTAGAAGGCATACCCTTCGTAGGGCACACGCGAATACCACGAAATAAACAACTCAGTAATGTAGGCGATGCCAACAATAGAACCTGTTATGATGATGATGATGTTCATCAACTCAATGTGATAAACCGTAATGTATTCTTCAAGTTTAAACACCTTCCGGGTTACCAGCAGCAGCGTTAACACCATGGCAAAGCCCGAGAAGATAGCACCGGCAACGAAGTAAGGCGGGAAAATGGTGGTATGCCAGCCGGGGATTACCGAGGTGGCAAAGTCGAACGATACAATGGTATGAACCGATAGTACCAGCGGTGTGGAGAGACCCGCCAGGATAAGCGCAACGGACTCATAGCGCATCCAGGTTTTGGCTCCGCCCTGCCATCCGAAACTCAGTGCATTGTACGCCAGCGCACGGATTTTATTTCCCTGGGCAACAGCCCGGTCGCGGATAACCGCGAAGTCGGGAATAAGCCCCATGTACCAAAATACAAGCGAAACGGTAAAGTAGGTTGAGATAGCGAACACATCCCACAACAAGGGTGAGTTAAAGTTTACCCACAGCGAACCAAACGTATTGGGCAGCGGCAGCGCCCAGTAAAACCCAAGCCAGAGGCGGCCCATGTGAAAGCCGGGGAAACTGGCGGCACAAATCACCGCAAAGATGGTCATCGCTTCGGCAGCACGGTTGATGGACATCCTCCACCGCTGGCGGAACAACAACAGGATGGCCGAAATAAGCGTACCCGCATGACCTATACCGACCCACCATACGAAGTTGGTGATATCCCACGCCCATCCAACAGTTTTATTAAGGCCCCACACCCCGATGCCGTGCCACAGGAGCATCCAGCAGCAGTAGGCACCCCAGGAGAGCAGCGCCAGCGAGATGCCGAAGGCCGTCCACCATAACCGGGTAGGCTTGCCTTCAACCTGGCGGCTGATGTCGTGCGAAACATCCTTCAGGGTTTTGGTTCCGGTAATTAAGGGTTCGCGTATTGCTGAAACTACTTGCATGTGTTCTTAATTCGGTTACTCGTTTTTATTAAGCTTTTACTTCTTCCTTGTTCCGTACTTTGGTGAGGTACCAGATGTTGGGTTTCACGCCAACTTCTTCCAGTACCTGGTAGGCACGCGGGTTGCCTGTTTTCTTATCGATACCATACGGCCTGTTTTCATCGGCCGGGCTTATCTGCAATAACTTGCTGATGCGGCTTTCCGGATCGTTCACATCGCCAAATACGATGGCTCCGGTTGAACACGCTGCCTGGCAGGCCGTTATCACTTCGCCATCCTTGAGCGGACGCCTTTCCTTTTTAGCCTGGAGTTTACCCTGCTGGATGCGCTGAACGCAGAACGAACATTTTTCCATTACACCACGGGAGCGAACCGTTACATCCGGGTTCAGTACCATCTTACCAAGGGTGGTATTCATGGCCGGGTTAACCTGTTCGAACTGCCGGTTGTCGTGGTACTTGAACCAGTTAAACCGCCTTACCTTATACGGGCAGTTGTTGGCGCAATAGCGTGTGCCGATACAGCGGTTGTAGGTCATTTGGTTAAGTCCTTCGGTGCTGTGGGTAGTAGCCGCTACCGGGCACACGGTTTCGCAAGGTGCGTTGTTGCAATGCTGGCACAACATGGGCTGGAAAACCACTTCGGGGTTTTCAGCTGCCTTTTCAAGGCCTTTCAAATCCTGAACATCGGCATTGGTACTGTAGTACCTGTCAATGCGCAGCCAGTGCATTTCCCTGCGGTTGATTACCTCCTGGCGACCAACCAGGTGAACGTTGTTCTCCACGTTACAGGCTACCACGCAGGCACCGCAACCGATACAGGTGTTCAGATCGATGGCCATGCCCCAGTGGTGGTTCTTGTAATCGTGGCCCTTCCACATGGAAAGTTTGCCGGGCTCAACTCTGTGTTTCGGATCTTTCCACGTTGCCACCTTCGGCCTGTACCTTCCGGCACCCGGATCAGTTTTAAACTCAGAAAGCAGGGTTTCCTGAATTACCGTGGCCCGCTTCATGTAGGTTTGGTTTGTTTGCGTGGTGGCAAGCCAGTAGCGCTCGTCAAGCATCTCCAGTTTTACACCAGAAATGATGAACGAGAGCGATCCATTTACAAGGGTAACGAACGGGTAGGCATTAATCCCGATGCCATCGGCAACTTTACCGGCACGCGTCCTGCCATAGCCCAACGGTATGCCTATCGTACCGGGTGTTTGCCCCGGTTGCACCAGTACCGGCAGTTTAACCGTTTTGCCGTTGGCTGTAATGCTTGCATATTTTGTTTTCGCTTCCGAGAAGTTGATTTCTTTTGCATCGGCCGGGGAAACCGTTACGTAGTGTTCCCACACCGCTTTCGTTATCGGATCGGGAAGTTCCTGAAGCAGGGGGTTATTGGCCTGTGAGCCATTACCTACGGTTCCATTTTCATATACGAACAACTCAATTCCATCTGATTTGTAGGCTGCAATCGCGTTGGCTGCGGCTTCTACATTGCCGGCAAAGGATACACTTGCAGGTTCTGCCGGGAGTTCCAGTACACCATCATACAGGCACTTATCCCACCATGCACGCAGGTTTCCGCCTTTGAAGAACCAGGCTTTCCAGTTGCTTTTAAGGATTTCGTAATAATCCACATTGGTTTCGCCAGCCCAAATCAGCAGGCTTTCCTGGGCCGCACGGGTTTTGAATATCGGGGTAATGGCAGGCTGAGCTACACTGTAGTGATTCTTCTTGGGCTCGGCATCGTTCCACGCCTCAAGGTAGTGATGGTCGGGCGCGAGGTATTCGCATTCCACACCGGTTTCATCTTCTTTATAGGAAGTAGAAATTTTCAGACTTACTTTTTTCAATGCGGCTGCCAGTTTTTCGCCCATCGGGTGATCATACACGGGGTTGCAGTTGTAGAAGATAACCCCGGCAATATTTCCGGCATCGGCTTCATTGATGAAACCCATCATGGCCTCATCGTTGCCTTGCCTGTAGTTAACCGGGATATGCGGTAAAATGGTTGATCCGTAATTGCCCAGCATATCGTTAATGGCATTCACCACAACCTGCACGGCTTTATCGTTGGAGCCCGCAACCACCACGGATTTACCGCGGTTTTCCCACAGTTCATCGGCAACTTTTGATAAATAAGGTTTATCAACTCCACCGGTAACCGTACTGCGGCCCGCCTTGGTAGCGAGCAGGTTGTAAAGCTGAACCACTACGGCACCTTCTTCAGACGGTTTAATCTGTATGCGGTGGTCGGCATTGGCACCGGTAAGTGTCATGCCAGCCTCGAAGTGATAATGGCGCGACATATCGCGTTTCTCTTCGCTCACTTCGCGGGTAAGGGCATATTGCTTTGTAAACTCAATGGGCGACAACCACGTGCACAGAAAATCGGCAGCCACGCTCACAATAACATTAGCCTTGCTGAAATCATACGATGGAATCATGGCTTTGCCGAATGATTCTTCATTGGCTTTCAGCATGCCGTACATGGAAACCTGGTCGTATTGAATGTGCTGGGCAGTAGGGTATTTGCTTTTAAATTTCTCGATAACTGCCTTGGTTGACGGGCTCAATACCGTATTGCTTACAATGGCAATCTTTCCGTTGCTCACACGGATGGCACCTAGTTTATCGGCCACCATCTGGTCGAGCACCTCCCAGGAGGCATTTTTTGTTTCGCCTACACGGGGGCCGCGCAGCCTGGCATTATCATAGAGCGATAACACAGAAGCTTCTACCTGGGCGCTTGTACCGCCTTTGGTAACGCCCGAGAGTTTATTCCCGTCAACTTTAATGGGGCGTCCTTCACGCACCTTCACCACAATGCTGCAGTAGTCGCCACCGTTGGTGTAGGTTGAGGCATAATAATTGGGCAGGCTGGGATCGACATCCAGCGGCTTGTCTACATAGGGAATGGCTTTGCGCACAGGCGCTTCGCAGGCTGCCAGTGATACGGCTGCCACGCCAAAGCCCATCATTTTTAAAAAATCCCTGCGCGAGTGGCCCAGATCATCTTCCGGTGCCGGGGGCTGACCGAACTCGTTATGCGCGTGTTTAACAAATTCAGGCGCGTTGCTCAGTTCATCAAGACCCTTCCAATATACCTTCGTAGTTTTTTCTTCCATTGTGTATCGAGAAGCGTTAAAACGTAGATCCTAAAACTCTATTAATAATGACACTTGGCGCATTCAAGCCCGCCATTGTCTTCTACTTTCATCGGTTTTTTGCCGGCCGCATTGTGCAGTTCTACCAGCTTATCGTAATAGGCATTGCCTTTTGAATTCACATCGGTTTTGCGGTGGCAGTCAATACACCAGCCCATGGTTAAGAGTGAATATTGTTTCACCACATCCATGGTTTCAACGGGGCCGTGACAGGTCTGGCATTCAATGCCGCCCACCACCACGTGCTGGGCATGGTTAAAATAAGCCAGGTCAGGCAGGTTATGGATGCGCACCCATTCAATAGGCTTTTGATTGGGGCCATAGGTTTTGGTTTCCGGCTGCCAATCAGCCGCTGCCCACAACTTCTGGATTTGGGGCGATTCGGTTTTTACGGCACTGTGGCAGTTCATGCAAATGTTAACGGAGGGGATGGTGGCGCTCTTTCCTTTTAATGTTCCAACATGGCAATATTTGCAGTCTATCTCGTAGGCACCGGCATGCAGCTTATGCGAAAAGGCTATGGGTTGTTTTGGCGCATAACCTTGCTGAATACCAACGGAATACAAGCCGTTAATAACCGCCTTAAAACCCAGCGACCCAACAATAAAAACAACTACGAAAGCAAAGCCGGGGCTTCGCGTTATGGTGCCAAGGGTTATCGGGGAGTGGACTACTTCGCGATCTTCTTCGCTCAGTGATTTCTGATCAAGGAAGCGCTTAAGGGCCGATACCAGGAAGCCAAGTATTACTACCAGCAGGATAAGAATAATGACCATGCCGATGAGGATGGCATTGAGGTAAGGAGTGGGCACACCTTGCTGACCACCTCCACCATCGGCAGCAGGAGGAGCGGCTGCTACCGGAGGACCTTTTTTGGTTTCGTCCTGGATGTAGGCCAGTATGGCCATTATCTGGTCATCTTTCAGACCGGTAAAGGCAGTCATCTGGGTTTTGCCGTAATCATTATAGAGTTTTACTGCGTATTCATCGCCACTGGCAATAACGGCAGATGAGTTTCGGATGAAGGATTTAATCCAGTCGATGGAGGGGGCGCGGTTATACACATTTTCCAGGGCCGGGCCTACCAGCTTCTGGTGTACGCGGTGGCAGGTTTTACAATTGGCATTGAACAGCGATTCGCCCTGGGCAATTACTGCCGCATCGGTTGGGATATCCTGCGAAAGAACCGGGGTTAAGTAAAAAACGAATAGGAGCGCAATGATAACTTTTGAGAAGCGTGGCGGAGAAACTTTTATCATGATAGGTTTAGTATCCGTTTTACATCAAAGGTGCACAAATCTACTATCCCAAGGGGTTTTTTCAAATTTATTTTGCCGCGCCATTCCATTTATTTCAGCGTGCTTTTCACGATGTTCAAGGGTTGATAAAACAATCGTAACGTTATGGCAAAACCGGTTAAACAAATTATTTAGAAACAATTTAAACTGTATTTAAAAACCGCCAAAATGAGTCCGTTTGAATATGTTATTGTACTAATCTCCATAATTCTGGGCCTTGGAATTACCGTAGTGCTCACCGGGGTGGCCGGTCTGATCAGGTACTGGAAAAGTGTTTCAGTGTATTACCCGTACCTGATTTGGGTTGCACTGGTTTTTACCATGCACATTCACGAGTGGTGGATCATGTACGAGTGGCGAACAATGGAGAGTTGGAACATTCTCACCTTCCTGTTCATCATCCTCTACCCGATTCTGCTTTTTATCCTGGCGAACCTGCTGTTTCCGAAGCGATGGCGCAAGAAAGGCGTTAACCTCAGAAATTTTTACTTCCGCATGTACCCGAAATTTTTTGTAAGCGCCCTGGTACTTATTGCAACGGCCATCGCAAGCGATGTTGTCATTAGCGGTCGCCCCTTCAACGAACAATCTGTTAAACTGGTGCTGTTCGGAATCATCCTCACCCTCTACCTTATTAAACCTAAACATACGTGGGTGCATGCCGCGCTGGCCATATTTCTGTTACTGCTGATGATCGGCAGCCTGGCCGTTCTCAGCGATGAACTGGTAATCCGGTAACCTGCTTTTTCGACAAAAAGCGCTCAAATATTACATGGTGGCTTCTAAATACCTGTGCTTATGTAGATTCGGTGAATGATTAAGGCAGGATGCTAAAGAATTACTGGACGATTGCCCTCCGTTCGTTTACCCGCCAGCGTAACAATGTGGCCGTGTTGTTCCTTGGCCTTACCGCGGGCATTACCTGCTTCATATTAACCTTCCTGTTCGTAATGCATGAATCCGGTTATGACACCTTCCATAAAAATGCCGACCGGATTTTCAGGATACAGCAAAACCGCTACAACAAAAATGAACTGACCAACAGTTCTGCCGGATCCAACTTCGGCATTGGCGTGGATATGGCAACTGACCTACCCGAAGTAGAAAACTACGTTATGCTTTCCAAAAACATTTGCGTTCTGGTTAAGGATGACGAAGTGTTCCAATCCGAAAAATCGGGTTATGCCTCTGAAAATTTCTTCAAAACCTTTTCCATCCGCCTGCTGAAAGGTCACGATTCGCTGGTGCTTGCCCGGCCGTTCACCATTGCGCTTTCTGAATCCTTCAGCCGGGCTATTTTCAAAAACGAGGATCCGCTTGGCAAAACGCTGAGTTGGCGCGGGTATATTGATGTGGAAGTTACCGGAATTTTTGAAGACCCTCCGCCCAAAAGCCACTTTGCCTTTGATGCGCTGTATTCAATGGAGACTTATAAAAAACGTGCCCACCGGTTTGTACTGGAAGAACCCTGGCGGTGGGACGGTTTCTATAATTATGTAATGCTGCACCGGCCCGACCAGTTGCAGGCCGTTAAGGAAAAACTGCCCGACCTGATTGAGCGCAAAACCGGCAACTGGCTGCGCGAAACCGACCAGAAACTGGAAATAAACCTGCAGCCGCTGCGATCCATACACCTCGAAAGCAACTTCAGCGATGAGTTGCGGCCAAACGGTAATAAACAAACTGTTTATTTCCTGGCGGCTGTTGGCCTGATGATGCTGATCATCGCCTGGGTGAATTACGTGAGCCTGGCCACGGTGCGCTCTATTGACCGTGCCAAAGAAGTGGGCATTCGAAAGGTAGTGGGCAGCCTGCGCAGCCAGCTCATCGGCCAGTTTTTAACCGAAGCCTTTGTAATTAACCTGCTGGCACTGGCAATAGCTATATTAATAGTGTGGCTGCTGCTTCCCCGGTTTTCCGAGTGGTTTCAGCGCGACCTGGCCGTTGACTTCAGGCCAAGCCCTGGAGTTATTGGCGGCAGCATCGCATTGCTTACGGTCAGCACGCTGGCCTCAGGTCTATACCCCGCCTTTGTGATCTCGGGTATTGCACCTTCGCAAAT
>JAGUUF010000044.1 GCA_020063545.1 Cytophagales bacterium | reverse complement strand
GGTGCTCATTCCGTTTGTGATAACCGTTGTGCTCCTCATCGGCTTGTACGCCCTGCACCTTCAGCTTAACCTGATGAAGAAAAAAGAACTGGGCTTCTCTCCTTCCGGATTGTTTGTTGTTCAGAACTCCACCTTGTTTGATTCGACCCAGAACAGGCGGATACGTTCCTTTAAGAATGAGGTTGTGCGGATTGCCGGGGTGAAAAGTCTGACTAACCTGACATCCCTACCCGGAGAATTTATCGTGCCATATGCCAACAGCGTACAGCGCATTGGGGCAGCGAAGGAAGACGTTAACCAGTACCGGTTTTTTGAAGATGATGAGCACTTTGTTGAAACCCTGGGCATTACCCTGCTTGCCGGAAACTCCTTCGGGCCTGCTTCGGTGCCCAACAAAGAAGTGCTTATTAATGAAACAGCCAGCCGGTTGCTTGGGTTTTCTTCACCGGAAGATGCCGTGGACCAAAAAGCCTTTTTCAGGGATGATACGGTAATGATACGCGGGATTATCCGCGATTACCACCACGAATCACCGAAGCATAAAATTCCACCGGTTTTTTATGTTTTTAACAATAGCCGTACAAACTATTATGTTTTGCGCCTGGAAATCGACTCGCAACAAACCCGCGAACAAATCCTAAAATTGTTTTCAACCACCTTTCCCGGGCAGGCACCCGAATCGTTTATGCTGATGGACAAGTACGATTCGCAATATGCCAGCGATGAGCGGCTGGGTAAAATTATTACCACATTTACGTTGGTGCTGCTGGCCATTACCTGCACCGGCCTGTTCAGCCTGGCCTCGTTTACGGCCAAATTCAGAATGAAGGAAATTGGCATTCGCAAAGTAATGGGTGCCTCGGCCGGTGATGCAGCTTACCTGCTTATGAAAGAATACCTGGTGATCGTACTGGTGGCATTGGCCATCGGTATTCCGGTGGCACTAAAAGTACTTGACGAATGGCTGACCACCTTTACGGTACGCATCGATATCGCGTGGTATATGGTAGCCATTCCATCCATACTTGTTTTACTGATTGCGCTGACCACCATCCTGTGGCAAACCATAAAATCAGCCCGTGCCAACCCGGTTACGGTGCTTAAGTACGAGTAGGTTTATCCTCAAGGCCAAGCCCGAACAAGGCAAAGTCGTACTTAGCGGGATCAGCGGGATCAATTTTTTTCAATCGTGTGGTCAGTTCAAGCACCGTTTGCCAGTCTGTTTGTTTTCGTTTGATAAGCCGGAGCCTTCTCGCCACACGCTCCACGTGCACATCCAGCGGGCATACCAGTTGTGATGGATGTATGGTACTCCATATTCCGAAGTCCACTCCTTTATTATCCCTGCGCACCATCCAGCGCAAAAACATGGCCAGCCGCTTGCAGGTTGATTTTCGTACCGGTGTGGCAACATGTTTTTTTGTTCGCGCAGGGTAATCCGGTAAACTAAAAAAGGTGTTGTGAAAGTTAATTAACCCCTGCTCAACGGTTTCATCGGTTGCCTGAACACCGAAGGCTTCTTCAAGAGATTGATGACCGGAATATGCCTTCTTTAAGAACTCAATAAAATAAAGCGCATCAGTTGCATGAAACGTGCGGTGCCTGAAATCAAGAAAAGGTTTGAGGTCAGTTTCGCGGTGGTGCAAAACAAAATTATGCGGGTCATTATCCATCCAATCCAGCAGCCTGCGGCAATTCGCAATAATGGTTTTTCGCTGACCCCAGGCCAGTGTGGCGGCAAATAGGCCGGCAATTTCCATGTCTTGCTTTTTTGAAAATTGGTGCGGTATACATACCGGATCGTTTTCAATAAACCCGGGTTGGTTGTATTGCTCAACCTTACTGTCGAGCAACTCCTTTACCGCCTCTTCGGTTAAACGTGTCGTTTTCAAAAAGTATTATTCAAGCAAGTAATGATAAAGATCACTTTCCTGAAAGATCAAAACCACTAAATTTAATACGATCATCTGGAACACCTACAGAGTACTTATTTGTTTTAATCGCCCCAGGGTTGC
>JAGUUF010000178.1 GCA_020063545.1 Cytophagales bacterium | reverse complement strand
TGACAGGAGCAACACTTTTACCGGAAAAGCGAAGAAAGCCGATACTATCACAGGAGATTAGTTTTGCTCTTGTGCACCTTTTGCCATTGGCCGCTATCTGGACGGGTGCAACGATGTTCGACTGGATGGTATGTGTTTTTCTTTACTTCTTCCGTATGTTTTGGGTAACGGCCGGATATCACCGGTACTTTGCACACCGATCCTATGCTACTTCGCGCTGGTTTCAGTTTGTAATTGCATTTATGGCGCAAACTTCGGCACAAAAGGGAGCCTTGTGGTGGGCGGCACATCACCGCCATCATCATCGCCACAGCGATACACCTGCCGATCCGCACTCCATGAAAATATACGGATTCTGGTATTCGCATGTGGGATGGATAGTGGGCCCTGATTTTAAAGAAACCGATTATAAAACCATTGGCGATTATGCCAAATATCCTGAGCTGGTGTGGCTGAACAAATATTACCTGGTGCCGCCTGTTATGCTGGCTGTGGTTGTTACTGCTTTGGGCGCCATGGTAAATGGCGGAAGCATCGCCCTGATGTTCACCGCGCATGGGATGTCAACCTTGCTGATCGGGTTTTTCCTCAGCACGGTTATTCTTTACCATGGAACGTTTTCGATCAATTCCATCATGCACAAGTTTGGCCGGCAGCGGTATGAGTCGAACGATGAGAGCCGCAACAGTTTGTGGCTGGCCCTGCTTACCCTGGGCGAAGGCTGGCACAACAATCACCACTATTACGAAACCAGTAGCCGCCAGGGGTTTTTCTGGTGGGAAGTTGACATTACCTGGTACCTGTTAAAGGCCCTTTCATGGACGGGGTTAATCTGGGATTTAAAAGGGGTTCCGCGCCACATTAAGTATTCAAAAAACCGTGCGCATGCCCGGCAGCTAAAGCAGCAGATGGAAGAAGATCTCCGGCAGTCGGCATAGCGGTACGATATTGGAATTTTAGATCAGCCTGTTAAATTTGCAGTCCCTTTACGGGAAAAGCAGGGGTCCAGACGTTGCCATGCAAGTCTGGGTGCAGACAAGGCAGGGCCTTTGTTTGCATAGCTCAGTTAATGAGCCTCCAATATGGCAGATAAGTTCCCTACAGAAGGGAAAGCAAGCGGGAGTAGCTCAGTTGGTAGAGCACGACCTTGCCAAGGTCGGGGTCGCGAGTTCGAGTCTCGTTTCCCGCTCAGAAAATCGTTAATCGTTATTGGTTGATGGTTGTTCGGCAAAAAAAGAAGTGTGGAGATTACCACACTTTTTTATTTAAAAGCCGATGTACTAACAACGAATACCGAATTGCTGCCTTCGGCAGCGAACGCCCGGGTGGTGGAATTGGTAGACACGCAGGACTTAAAATCCTGTGGCCAGTAATGGCTGTACGGGTTCAACTCCCGTCCCGGGTACATGCATTATATGTATGCGATTCGGAGTATAAGCAGGAATTATAGTTATGTTGGATTGACGGAGGATCGGGTTTCAGCACATGTACGGGAGAAGTGGTTAAAGAGCGGATCGGGGAAAGAGTTTTTAAGGCGACTGTAAATGGCTGTACGAGCCTGCCTGCCGGCAGGCAGGTTCAACTCCCGTCCCGGGTACGAACCGGAAAAATCAGACCTGTCAGGTTTTTAAAACCTGACAGGTCTTTTTAAAGGTCTGAAAAGAAAGAAAATGATCAATAGCGATAAGACAGCTATTCAACTACTCAACATCCTGTTTCTGGGTTTTTGTTTTTCTTTATTTCTATTCGGGTGCGATTCTTTTAATAAAAGTCCGGTCTGGTTTGATGAGTTTGATTATACCGCCCCCCCTGATTCAACCAAATGGAATTTTGATCTGGGTAACGGGTGCCCGCAATTATGCGGGTGGGGTAACCAGGAGTTGGAGTATTATACCCATGACCCAAAAAATGTGCGGGTTGAGAACGGGGTGCTTACCATCGAGGCTCACAGGGATTCGATAGGCGGGATGCCCTACACCAGCGCACGAGTGGTTTCAAGCCATAAAGGTGACTGGCTTTATGGCCGTATTGAAGTGCGGGCGAAATTGCCTCGCGGCCGCGGAACATGGCCGGCCATCTGGATGCTGCCCACCGACCGGGCTTACGGAGGCTGGCCTGCCAGCGGAGAAATTGATATCATGGAGCATGTCGGGTTCGATCCGGGCACGATTCATGCAACGGTTCATACCGAAGCATACAATCATCATAAGAAAACACAACGGGAGGGTATTGTAAGTATAGCGGATGCTCAGGATACCTTTCATGTTTATGCGATTGACTGGCGTAAAGACAAAATTGATTTCTTTGTTGATGATCGGCTTTACCATTCAGTTTCACGTACGCCAGGGGATTCTTTCCGCGAATGGCCGTTCGATCAGCGCTTTCACCTGATTATGAATGTTGCCGTAGGCGGTTTTTGGGGAGGCATGCAGGGCATTGATGATTCCATATGGCCGCAGCGCATGGAAGTGGATTACGTGCGGGTGTACCGTTGATGAGGAATTGAAACCAGCACTTCGCTGATTAGTATTTTTGCTGCTTGTCTTTTGTCAGGTCTTCGAAGAGGCCGTTAAACAACGAAAGGATCAGGCTGAACGCCAACGCCCACCAGAATCCGTCCACATAGAATCGGTCAATCAGCCAATCCGCCAACATAATCATCAGGGCGTTAATGACCAGCAGGAACAACCCGAACGTAACAAACGTGATCGGTATGGTTAACACCACCAGAATGGGTTTAACAATGGCGTTTACAATGGCCAGCACCAGGGCAACCAAAAGCGCATACCCGTAATGCTCAACGTGCACACCCGGCAACAGGTAGGCTGTTAGCAGTACCGCAAGTCCGTTAAGTAGAAAAGCAATGACCGTGTTCATGGAACAATAGACAGGTCGAAAATGGTTATTTTTGGTATATGAAAAAAGAAATAAGAAGGGTGACCCACCGGGAGGCTGCACAATTGGATGACCAGTACTGGGAACAGAAAACCCCTCAGGAAAAACTAAGTGCGTTAACCAGGCTTCGGGTGCAATTTCATGGCGGAAAACGATTAGTAAAAGTAATCAGCCGCATACCTTATGATCGTTGAAAAGGATTTTCTCGATTTTCTCAGGCTGTTAAATAAGCATAAGGTTGAGCATCTGGTTATTGGCGGGTATGCCCTGATGGCACATGACAGCCCCAGGTACACCGGTGATTTAGACATTTGGGTAAACCCCACTGACCAAAATGCCGAACGTACCGTACAGGCAATTGATGAATTTGGTCTTGGATCATTGCATGTAACAAAGGAAGATTTTTTAACGAAACAATATATTGTTCAGATTGGCTATGAGCCGGTACGCATTGATATTTCATCGGATATTTCAGGGGTAACGTTTGATGAGGCCTATCCGAACAGGAAAATCATTGAAATTGAAGGAATTGATGTTCCCTTTATTGGTGTCCGCGATTTAGTCAAAAACAAGTTAGCGTCTGGTCGCGATCAGGATCTCGTTGATGTTAAAAAATTAAGAAGGAAACTGAAGGAGTAATTCCATGTACGCCATTGTTGACATTGAGACGACCGGGGGCTACGCAGACAACCATCGGATAACGGAAATTGCCATTTACCATCATAACGGGGTTGAGATTACTGATTACTTCTACACCCTTGTAAATCCCGGCAGGCGCATACCGTATTTTATTTCCGGGCTAACCGGCATCACATCCGAAATGGTTATGAAAGCGCCCTCGTTCGAAGAAGTTGCCGAAGATATTTTGCGCCTGATTGAAGACAGGGTTTTTGTAGCGCACAATGCACATTTTGATTATTCCTTTTTAAAGAAAGAATTTGAACAGGCCGGTATTACCTGGCAGGCAAAAAAACTTTGCACGGTTCGCTTAAGCCGTAAAATTTTACCCGGCCTGCGTTCGTACAGTTTGGGCAGCCTGGCGGCCAGCCTGGGCATAACAATAACCAACCGGCATCGTGCTGGTGGCGATGCCGAAGCCACTGCACGCATATTTTCGCGCTTGCTTCAACGCGATAAGGACGGATACATCAGCAAATCGCTCAGGCGCAATTCAGGCGAAACAATTCTTCCGCCCAACCTTCCTAAAGAAGAATTCGATATGCTGCCGGCCAAACCGGGTGTTTATTATTTTTTGAATGCCCGCAACCAGGTAATCTATGTAGGCAAGGCCAATAACCTCAAGAAAAGAATAGCGGGTCACTTTACCGGTGATGCCCGCGAGTGGAACCGCGCTAAAATCCGCAACGAGATCCATCACATCCGGTATGACTTAACCGGAAACGAGTTGGTTTCGCTTATCGTAGAGTCGCAGGAAATCCGGAGGTTGTGGCCAAAGTATAACCTTGCACAAAAATATAAAGTGGAAGAGTGGGGTATTTTTTCGTATGATGATCAGGGCGGCTACAGGCGCTTTTCGGTAAACATGGTAACGCGCGGATCAAAGCCGTTAATAAAGTTCAGCACGAAAGGCGATGCC
>JAGUUF010000265.1 GCA_020063545.1 Cytophagales bacterium | reverse complement strand
GGTAATGCTGGTCGAGTTTAAGCCGGAATGAGTTGATGGCTTCCTTATCCATAAAATCTCAGGCCCCTTGCGGGGCCTGCTGATTTATCAGTAAAACTTATACCGCTTATCTTCAATATTGGCGGCTTCTTTTATGGCTTCCGCAATGTTAAAACTGTTGGTGCGGTTGGCTGTTTGCTCCAGTTGGTTTCTGAACATAGTATAGTCGCCAATGGAGGGGGCAATGGTTTTGTTCAGCACTTCAAAAACAATTACCCCCGTTTCGCCCACAAATGGTTTGGAGCGCTGGCCGCCTTCCAGTGAGAAGGCTTTGCCTACAGCGGCCGGGTCAAATCCCACCGAAGTCATGGAATTGGCGCTTAACTTCAGGCTGCTGTTGGCGTACACCGAGGCATCGCGGCCATAGCCGGTTGCCAGTTCATCGAGTGTGCCGGTTAGGGCGTTTAGTTTTTCGGCTATCTTTTTTCCTTTCAGTTCATTTAACACGGTCGGCCTGATTTCATCTTTTACCAGGTTAAAGGGTTTTACACCTTTTTCAATTTCCCCGGTCATTACGGCAACCACATACTTGTCCTGCAGGTCAAAGGCATCCGATACCTTGCCTGTTTTTGCATCGCGGAATAACCAGGTCACTATCTGGCGGGCATCGCCCAGGTTACCGATGCGCCTTTCGGCCGCTCCAATGTTGGCGGCATCCTGAACGGTGTATCCTTCTTTGGCAGCTCTTGTGGTGAAATTATCAACACCATCCAGGTCAGCGGCAAACAGCTCAGCTTTGCGCAGGGTCTCGTTGATGGACGCATCGCCTGGTGTTATATCGCGTTCGATAATGGCCAGGGTATAAAAGCGGTTATCTTTTACCTCGGTTACGTCAATTATATGGTAGCCAAACTCTGTTTCAACAACATCGTTGAGAACCCCTTTTTTTGTAGCGGAGAAAACGGCATCCTGAAACGGCTTTACCATCATACCGCTGGTAAACCAACCCAGGTCGCCACCTTGTGTAGCGGTTCCATCAGTACCGAATTCACGGGCTTTATCGGCAAAACTTGCACCCGCTTTAATGTCTTTAAGGATATTTCTGGCTTTTTCCTTAGCCACCTTTTTTGCGGCATCGGTATCATTCTCCCACCGGATGAGGATGTGGCTTGCCCGCGCGCTGAAGGTAGTATCGGTTCCGGTTTTGGATACTTTAACGACTTTAAAAGATGAATCGTCAATAAATGGCCCGATAATAGTTCCCGGAACCAGATCGGATGTCTTTACAAAGTCAGGAAGGTTACCCGGGGTGTACTTTGCATAGGCGTTGCTGCCATCGGAGTTGATGGTAGCGAACACCGAATCATTCTCGGCAGTTTTGAATTCGGCAGCCAGGCGGGAAATTTCTTCTTTTATGGCAAGGGTGTCATCGGCAGAGGGAAGTACGGGGAATGAAACGTATTTCAGATCACGGGTGTGCTCTGCCTTGAATTTATGTTTGTTTTTATTGTAGTACGCTTTCAGGTCGGCATCGGTTACGGTAACTGCAGTATCGCTTACCGAATAAAACGGCACATACAAATATTTTACTTCGGCCACATCGTTTTGCATGTGGTAATCGAATTCGGCCTGGGCGTTGGTTACGTAGGCACTTTTTATCAGCAGGTTTTCATACTTGAGGCGTTCGCGTGAGGGCTTTAGTTCGCGCTCGAAAATTTCCCAGCGCACACGCGGTTCCGACCCTTCGGGCATGGCCTTTAACTGGTTGATGTAGGTACCCAGTTGTGCCCGGTCGAACTGGCCGGTTTGCTGGTTGATAAACGACTGCTTGATGCTTTCATCAACATTTTTGCCGGTAATCATGTCTACCACTTCCTCATCGGAAACTACTACGCCTACTTTGGCATATTCTTTCCGGATGGCATGACGCAGAATGAGCATTTCCCAGGCTTGCTGGCGGAGGGTTATCATTTCGCGGTCGCCCGGCTGGCGGTTAAAGTTCAGGATGTAGCTGGCTTCGCGTTCACGAACGGCTTGTTGAAATTCATCAAGCGAAATGGTGTGCCCTGCAATTTCGCCTACATCGTTACGATCAAACAGAACCGAGTTGTTGCCCAACAGGTAGCCAAGAATAAATGCTGAAATTGCCACAAACACAAATGCCACTACCCAGGTACCCATCTTATCCCTCAACTTGCCAATAAATGCCATATCGTAAATTTTAAAGACCGCAAATTTAACCCAGATTTTTCAATGGCAAAACCACTGCTGAAATTCGTTTTGCTGGTGGCACAACGGGTTTATCAACCTGGTAGTAAAGAAGTTGGCCTATTCCTCACCTTTTCCCGGAAGAGTCATTTTTATGGTGTCGATGCGGTTATCGAGGGTTGATTGGATGGTGAATGTAAAGGGGGGTACCTGGATGGTTTCGCCAGCCTGGGGAATATCTTCCGCATAGGCCAGGATGAGCCCACCCAGGGTTTCGTATTCTCCTGGCGGAAGCTGCCATCCGTAGCGTTCATTCAGGTAATCAATCTCAAGGCGGGCGCTCAGCAGCCAGGAGGTGTTATCCAGTTTTTGTTCAACCCGGTCGTCCTGGTCGTGCTCGTCTTCAATCTCCCCGAAGATTTCCTCAATAACATCTTCCATACTCACAACCCCCGAAGTGCCACCGAATTCATCAACCACAACCGCCAGGCTTTTGCGTTCGTTAATGAAGCGCAGCATCAGTTCGTTGGCCAGGGTTGTTTCCGATACGGTGATAATGGGTGTAAGCATTTCTTCGATGGTGACGGGTTTTTTAAACAGCCCGGAGGAATGGCAGTAGCCGATTACTTCATCAATGGAATCTTTGTAAACAAGAATTTTTGAGTGCCCACTGTCAACAAAAGCTTTTGTAAGGTTACTGATGCCGTCCTGGATGTCAACCGCTACGATTTCCGTGCGCGGTATCATGCAGTCGCGAACTTTAACGGATTTGAACTCAAGCGCGTTATGAAAGATTTTCTTGTCCAGCAT
Source organism: Cytophagales bacterium (assembly GCA_020063545.1). Taxonomy (GTDB): domain Bacteria; phylum Bacteroidota; class Bacteroidia; order Cytophagales; family Cyclobacteriaceae; genus UBA2336. The sequence goes on along the minus strand of JAGUUF010000265.1, from coordinate 4,220 downwards.
AACATCTTCATCCTCGTGCTTCACTTTCATCATGCTTTTCAGGTAGTTATTCAGGTCGGTAAGGCCATACACCGGCCGTTCATCGGAATACTCAACGCGGAAAATATGCAGAATAACAAACCGGGAGAACGCCACTACCACCGCTACAAACGGGTACAGCAGGTAATACATGATATTGAAGGGCACGGCAAGTGCACTGAGCATTACGTTAGGGTTGCTCAAAAAAATACTCTTCGGTAAAAATTCGGCAGTAATCAGAACGATGGTGGTGGAAACAAGCACCTGTATTACCAAAACAACCGCCTCGTTGCGCAACGCTTCGGGCAGCCATACCTGCAGCATAGGCTCCAGCAGTTGTGCCATAAAGATGCCGTAAAAAACCAGTGCAATGGTGTTGCCTACAAGGGTAGTACCGATGAACATGGACGGCTTCTTGATGAATTTTTCAAAAATCCGTCCCGCCAGCGCGCCTTGTTTTCCTTTCAGTTCAAGTTGCAATTTGTTGGCCGACAGGTAGGCGATTTCAATTCCAGAAAAAAAGAAGGAAAAGACGAGCGAGATGACAATATACGGCAGTAACCCGGGGTCCATTATTTTCTTTTTCTGTAGCTATACGCCAGGAATAAGGCCGATGCAAGCATCAGGATCCAATAGGCATTGCCGATGCCGGCCGTCATTACCTGGTGTATCCCGATTATCAATAATGCTGCGGCCAGCGAAAGCAGAATAACATCCGGTAATTTCATCGAAGGGCAAAGATACTGATTTTGCTCCGGTCAGCGCGGAGAAGACGTTTCTTCAATCGTGAATTCGCCCTGCGGTTTTTTAATGGTATAGGACGACATGTCTTGTTTGGCTTCCAGGCCTTCGCCATAGATCACTTCGTTCTGCATGCGGATGGTTACAAAACTTTCGGTGTAAATTTCTTCTTTGGTGGGCCGCCAGAAAAGTTCTTCGGTGTTTAGTTGTTCATTCTTGGCCAGGTTAACCACTTCCACCTTACCGCGCGCACGCCATTGGTCATCGTTTTTAAAATAATAAGCGTGGTTGGCACGCAGTGTACTCGAAAGCGCACCTGTTTCATCAAAAAATTCAAGGTAAATGCCTTTTGGAAATTCCCGGTCGCCACTCTGGAATTCATATACCAGGTCGGCCAGCATTTTTACTTTCACAATTTGCTCCTCGCTGTAATAAAGTTCCACGTTTTCGGCTTCCCGCAGGGGCCCTTCATACAGCAGGGGCTGTGTGTTTTCATTGCCGGTGCATGCACAGGAGGCAATCAGAAGTATAACGCTGATTTGTCTCATATAAAAAACAAAAAGGCCATAGCGAAAACTATGACCTTTCTAAAATTCCATTTCCCGGTTTAATCCCGCGTTTTAACGGTTATGCTTTCGTTAATCCAGCAGCCTACACGCTGGGCATCGCCAGCCGACCAGTTTACCAGGAAGATGTCTTCCTTTGACGGGAACTGATCTTTGGCCATGGCCATTTTTTTGGCATCGCCAGCGCGCTGGTACATTTCGTAAGCTGCTATGTATACCAGCCTGTCGGCTGCCATATTTTCCTTCTTGGCACAATCGGAGAAACTTTGATAATACAAGTCACCGATTTTCTCATACGCTTCTTTTTTAGATCCATCAGCTGCCAGTGCCTGGCGGTAGAGTTCGCGTGCAGCAGGTTTGTTTCCATTCTTTGCTTCAATGGCACCCAGGTAAATCAGCATATCGGCTTTATCCGAGTTGGTTGAGGAGAGTTCCAGTGCCTCTTTAAACAGTTGTTCAGCCTTGGCATAGTTTTCGGCAGCCAGGTAGCGGATAGCCAGGTTCTTGGCAAGCCCGAAATCCTTTTCTTGTTTATGGATGGCCTCAGCAGCTTCAAGCCAAAGCGGATCGTCCGTGCATTTATCCTGAAGCATGAAGGCAAATATTTTCTTGGCTGTTCCGAGGTCGGCAGGATTTGCCTTGAACTTCGGTCCGAGGTTTTTGCGCACAAAATCGCAGTTTACGGTAATCATGCTCAACAGTATTTTGTCAACATCGCCCTTCATGGTTTCCAGTTTATCAACCGGTTTGCCTTCGCTTCTGGCCTTCTTGATTTTGGCATCAATGATTGCCATTACCTTATCATAGCGTTCAAGCACCTGATCATCACTTAATGTTTTGAGTTTAAGTTTGTTAATCTTTGTGGATTGCATATACGGGATCAGGGTTCCGTCAAGTGTATTGTTACCGTTCAGTTCAATGGCTTTGTCCATCAGCGACAACACGTATGCTTCCTTGCCGCTTTCGTTGGCATAATACTTGGCAGCCATTAGTGCTTTTCGGTTTGTTACAGATGCCTCTTCGCCACAGTTGGCAATGCGCAGGTCGTGGATGAGCAGCAATGAATCGATGTAAACTCGTTTCTTTGCAGGGTCAGTCTCAGCACTGGCAACCTTATCAAAAATTTCAGCTCCGTTGATATAGATGCTGGTGTTTAGTTTAGGATTGTTCTTTAAGAGCCAGTTAAGCGGTGGAAGCGCCTGTTTGAAATTGTTGTTACTCTTGGCATCGGTATACAGGGTAACCTTTTCCTGTTCAACAGCTTTGGCTTCGCCTTCACTAAAGGCCCACTCTTTGCATTGTGCAAATGCACCGGTGCCTGCGAGCGAACCAAGAACTCCGACAACCAGTAATCTTAACGCGGTGTTTTTCATATTGCTTTTTCTAATCAAACTTTCTTCGAACAAACCATTGATCATTAAACGTAAGCCCGAAATAAACCTTGAAATACGTTTCTTCCAGAATGTTTTCTGATCGGTTGCCTCTTTTACCTGTACTAAAGGCCAAATCAATACTTGAACGGCCTGCAGGCAATGAGAACCCAAAATTAATGCCAAAATCCTTAAGCTGGTTATTATTAATTAAAAATGGATACCGTTCTGTTTTAAAGCCTACCCGATAGGTTACACGGTCGAAAAACCGGCTGGAAAGATAATCCGGGGTATATTCACCTCCTACTGCAATCCGCCAGGATTTACCCAGGTTTCCCAAATCGTCTTCGTTCAGGCTGTTAAAGGTTGACCAGTTTTGCAGGCCAAATTCAACGGCAGCCGACCAGTTTGCCGATTTGCTCACAGAGAATCCGGCCAGGAGCCCGGAAGGGATTGAAATTTTTCCGCGGTAGGTAACCAATGTATCCAGTGTTAACGGGTTGCCGGAAGAAGTTCTTCGTTCGTAAGTAGTGGTTTTGCGGGCTTTCAGGTTGGCGGCAAAACTGTAGGTAAGCCCGGCACTCACAATTATGTTGTTCCGTTTGCCCAGCGAATCCTTGCTGAAGGACAGGCCGCCCGTAAATAAAAAATCGTTTACATAGGTCTGATCCTTAACGGCAATCAGAAACGGAACAGGCTGGTTTACGTTGATGAGTGTGTTTGCATAATCGTTTTCGATGGAACTGAAAATGTACGCAGCCTTTAACCCTACCGACCAGTTTTTATGAAGCCGAAATCCATTGCTCCAGTAAAGCTGGTTAAGGCCACCGCTTCCCTGTTCCTGTACGGCAATCGTGTCAACCACCACGTTGTTGTTATCACGTACCGAGTCGTAATAAACAAATTTGTAGTTCACATTTGTGAAAGGCATCAAACCTACAGAGGTTGTCCATTTACCGGGTTTGATTGGGAAGGCCGCAGCCAGGTAATTCAGGTTGCCGCCTGTGCTTTTAATGTTAGTCGTATCTCCCTTAATGGTTTTCGATTCAACCAGTATACCGCTTTCAAAAATGGTGTAATAGTTAAATACCAGGAGTGCCGGGTTTTGGTTGTTCAGAAACCAATACTGCGGCTGCGCTATACCGGTGCCGGCCATACCCTGGTTATGGATAAGTGCATTGCCGTAAGGCTCGCCCACACCGAAGGTGGAGAATGGTGAGCGCGCGGCCTGGCCAAAGGAAGCGGTAATCATCATGACAAAAATATATGTGCAGAAGCCGGGCTTATTCAGGACCATCGGGGTAAAACGCGGATTACTCAACTAATTATGGATTTTGGCACGCAAATATGGATTCTTTAAAGTTGTTTTCAAAAAGATTGAATTGAAGGATACACCATGCCGAAGCACACTGCACCAGTAACGGTTTGCCTGGGCGCAATAGTATACGATTGATTGGTTAGATTTGCCCGGGCCGTAATCAAACACATGGCAGGTACGGATCACTTTTATGTTATCGGACTGATG
>JAGUUF010000167.1 GCA_020063545.1 Cytophagales bacterium | reverse complement strand
GGAAGTTCCCAATCCTTCTACCTGCAACTCAGTGTAGATGAACTCGATATCCAACGCATTAAAGCCGGCCAGCCGGTAGTGGTAAAGATTGATGCATACCCCGAGCAAATCTTTAAAGCCATCGTAAGCAAAATCTATCCGTTGGTAGATGCGCGCCAGCAATCCTTCCGGGTGGATGCAACGCTTAACGAAAGGCTTCCCGGAAACTTTTCAGGGCTTGCCCTTGAGGCCAATATCATTATCCGTGAAAATCCGAACGCCCTGGTTATACCCAAAAGTGCATTACTTCCTGGTGACTCAGTAATTATACGAAGTAAAACGGGAGTTCAAAAGATAAAAATTGTAAAAGGCATTACCACCCTTGATGAAGTAGAAGTGCTGGAGGGCATTGACGGTCAAAGCCTGGTAAAGGTAAACTAGCATGACGCCCGTTTTTGAAATAGCCTGGACCCATCTTGTTTCAAAACCAAAACAAACCATTGTGGCCATGCTGGGGGTTACGTTTGGTATTGGTATGTTCATCGCACTGGTAAGTTTAATGACGGGCCTTAACCAGTTTACAGAAGATGTAACGATGACCTCCTCGCCCGATATTCACATTTACCACGACATTACCGAAGAGCGTACCACCATTCTGGATGAAGTCAATCCTGCCGGAATCAACCGGGTACACCATCAAAAGCCGAAAGCAGAAACCACCAAGCTCCGGAATGCCCTGCAGATGGTGTCGATCATCCGCAACGATCCGCGGGTTTCAGGCGTTGCCCCAACCCTTTCATCGCAGGTGTTTTACAACTTTGGCCCGGTACAACTAAACGGGCAAATACTGGGTGTAGATATCCTGGAAGAAGATAAACTCTTTGATATTCGCTCCCGCCTGAAGTCGGGCCGGCTTGAAGACCTTAAATCAAACCCCGATGGCATACTGGTGGGCACCGGACTTGCCCGGAAACTTAATGCCGTTACGGGCGACCGTGTGGTGATTACTACCCCGCAGGGCTATACCATGACGTTGAAGATTCTCGGTACTTTCCAGATGGGTATTGGCGTAGTTGATAATGTGCGCGCCTATGCCAACATTTCCACGGTGCAAACAATTTTGCAAAAAGATCAGACCTACATTACCGATATTAATATTAAAGTGCACAACCGCCAACAGGCCAAAATTATTGCGCCTGAATTCCAGGCGATGTTCGGCTACAAAGCCGAAGACTGGGAAACAGCCAATGCTACGTTCCTGACCGGTGTAACCATCCGCAATATCATTACCTGGTCAGTATCGGTTACGCTGCTGATTGTTGCCGGCTTTGGAATTTATAACATTCTTACCATGACGATTTATAACAAAATGAAAGACATTGCCATACTAAAAGCCATGGGCTTTGCCGGCAAGGATGTACGCATGATTTTTATGATTCAGTCGGTGGTTATCGGGTTTGCCGGTGGACTTATGGGATTGCTGATTGGATACGTGCTCTCCTGGCTTATTTCAAAAGCACCTTTTGATGGCGGTGATATTGTTAGCCTCGATCACTTTCCGGTAAACTTCGACCCGAAATACTACCTCATCGGAATTGTTTTTGGTGTGCTGACAACCGCCTTTGCTGGGTTTACGCCATCGCGAAAAGCGGCCCGTGTTGATCCCATTGAAATTATACGCGGACAATAACAATGGAGCCGGTATTGCTAACCCGAAAAATCAGTAAGTACTTTTATGAACCGGAAAAATTCCAGGTATTAAAAGAAATTGACCTGACCGTAAACAAAGGCGAATTTATGTGCCTGATGGGTAAATCCGGGTGCGGCAAATCAACACTGATGTATGTGCTCTCTACCATGGACACCGATTTTGACGGGGAGCTTGAAATAGCCGGCCAGTCCTTAACGGGCAGAGATCAAAATTTCCTTTCCGCCTTCCGCAACAAGCACATTGGCTTCATTTTCCAGTTTCATTATCTTCTTCCCGAATTTACCGCCTTGCAAAACGTAATGCTGCCTGCCCAGAAATTGGGTAAATATTCGAAGGAAGAAATTGAATCCCGCGCCATCGACAAACTTAGAATACTTGGCGTAAGCGACCAGGCTTTGAAACTTTCGTCAAAGTTATCGGGCGGGCAACAGCAACGGGTTGCCATAGCGCGCGCGCTGATTAACGATCCGGACATTATTATGGGCGATGAGCCTACCGGCAACCTCGACTCGTACAATTCCAACCTTGTCTTCGATATCCTGCACGAGCTAACCCACACGTACCGCCAAACCATTATTGCCGTTACCCATGATGAAGATTTTGCCAAACGGTCGGACCGCGTGGTAGAGATGAGCGATGGTAGGATAGTCAGGGGTGATAGCGAAAACGCGTAATGGCCACCCCTTGGGTAGTCAGGTAACGGCCCATGCAATCGGCTGTTAAGCAGGAATGCACCGGCAGTATGCCGAGTACATCGCCTTCCTTCACTGACCGGATCGCTTCGGCCGGGCCGTGAATAATGCCGTGCTCCTGCGAAAGCGATTTGACATACAGCATGGTAGGGCGTGTGTCCCACCCGGATTCGGTAAGGTTTACAACCTTTCCGAAAATCAATGACCCGTTTTCATTTAGTGAATCTTTCGAAAAATGTACACTGCCCCCATAAACAACCAACTCGTTTCGTTGCGGGTGTTTGCTCACCACCGGGCACGCCATGCACACGGCAACATCATCTTCCCGGCAGGAGCCGATAGCCGTTTGGGTTACATCATAAAATACAAAATTACCAGGCCGCATTTCGTCAGTCCCGGAAAAATCTTCCAGCACGCTGCACGATGGCGTATCGCCAATGGAAATCACCAGGTCAGGATACTGTTTCTGATAGCGATCGTTCAGGTTCCGCATAATCGCAAGCGACTCAGTATGAATGCGCTCAAGTTCATTTCGTGAACGCGCTTTGTAGCTGTGGCCGGCATGGGTTAAAAAACCTTTGAATGAAAATTTTTCCGATTGGCTAATCTCGTTAAGAATCGAATCCAGGAGGTCTTTATCGGATGGATTCACCCCGGTTCGGTGGTAACCGCTGTCAATTTTTACAAACAACCCGATGGGGTGGATAAGCCGCTCGCGCAGCTGTTGCACAATAACCGGGGATTCTACCAGGAGATTCAAGGTTATTGTCGCAGCCAGCCGGTTGATTAGTTCATGTTCATGAACATTAGCCGGAAAGGCTACCGTTATATCAGTCCAGCCATCCTGGGCGAAATATTCGGCCATGGATAAGGATGAAACGGTTATCGTGTTTACACCAAAATCCCGGAACCACCTGCCGATTTCATGCGACTGGTGTGTTTTGAAGTGGGGCCTGAAGTTCAGGTTGTTTCTTTGCGCTTTTTCTGCCATACGGGAAATATTCTTCAGGCATTTTTCCTTGTCGAGCAGCAGGGCTGGTTTTGTAACCGCGGGCATTACAGGTAAGCAGGAATTGAAACACCTGTTTTCAGCTTCGGATCAGGCACCGGGGTTTTCCGTTCAACGGTAAGAGGCACTACACCAGCCCATACATCCAGCGCATAATCCTCTTCATCATCCACCGGGGGGCCGGTTCTTATTTTTGCCGAAACTTCTTCGATTTGGAACGCCAGTACCATAGTGGCCTTCCATTCAGCCGGTGTGGGTTTTCGCACGTCATTCCACCGGCCCGGTTGCATTTTGTTGGTAAAAACTTCAAGGGCATGGTAAAGTTCATGTTCATCCGTTACCTGTTCAGGCTTGCTGAAAAGCACTACCGAGCGGTAATTCATCGAGTGATGAAAGGCCGAGCGGGCCAGCACCAGGCCGTCAAGGCAGGTTACACAAATGCAAACCGGTAATTTTTTGCCGGCAAGTTCGCGCATGTAAAAACTCCCTACCGAACCGTGAATGTAAAGTTTATCGTTAAAACGGCAGAAGCCTGTAGGAATCTGAACCGGCTCTCCATTTAACACAAATGCCACTGTGCAGTAAAGCGCTTCATCCAGAATCGAATAAATAGTTGCTTTATCGTATGATGCGCGCTTGGCGAGACGTGTTACCGTTGTGCGTTCGGTTTTCGGAAATTCACTCATAGCTTAAGTTGAAGTAATTATAAAAGCAGTGAAAGCAATCTGCATAGTTCTTATGGATCGGCACAACCAGCGTTGGTTATTTCACAACAATCGTGTAGTTCCAGTTGTGTTTATCCGGTTCAATGCCGTGGCGGATGTTGTACAGTTTTTTCTTTATGCGCATTTGAAATGAAGCGTCTGTAACCGGTGGAAGGTGGTAATCCTTCCCGTGTATGTTTATCGTTGCGATGGGGGCAACTACCGCGGCCGTTCCTGCGCCAAATGCCTCGGTTAATGTTCCCTGTTCAAATCCCGCTATCAGGTCATCCAGGCTTACCCTCCGCTCTTCGGCAGGCATGCCCGTTTCGTTGGCCAGTGTAAGAATGGAGTCGCGTGTTACGCCATCCAGCAGCGCGGTGGTTAACCTGGGGGTTACCAGCTTTCCGTTCAGCACAAACATCACGTTCATCGCGCCTGACTCATCAATGTAGTTGTGTTCTTTTGCATCCGTCCACAGCACCTGGTCGTAGCCCTGCTGGCGAGCCAATTGGGTAGGGTAAAATGCCCCTCCATAGTTGCCGGCACATTTGGCATAACCGGTGCCACCTTCAGCCGCCCGAACATATGTTTCTTCAACTTTTACTTTGATGGGTTTATTGAAATAAGGACCAACCGGGCTGGTCATAACCACAAACTTATATTGGTCGGATATTTTTACGCCCAATCTTGACTCCGAAGCAAAGACCACCGGCCGAATGTACAGAGCGCTGCCTTCATCATCCGGAACCCACGCCCGGTCAAGTTCCACCAAGGCATGAAGGCTTTGCACGAACATATCTTCTCTGATGGCCGGCATGCACATGCGTTCAAGCGATCGGTTAAGCCGCTGGTGGTGCTTGTATATTCTGAATATCGTTATGTTGCCATCAACCGTCCGGAAGGCTTTCATCCCTTCGAATACGGCCTGGCCATAATGCAGGGCGAGGATGGCCGGAGTCATGGCCATTTCACCATAGGGTTTGATTACGGGTGCGTGCCATTTTTTATCCCGGTATTCGGCAACAACCATATGGTCTGAAATATATTTGCCAAATTCCAGGTTCTTGAAATCAATTTCGCTGATTCGGGATGTTGCAATCCGCTCAACCGGTATGGTTTCGGTTATGGTCATGGCGTGAATTGTTTCTTCAAGGTATGAATTATTGGGGGATTTTCGGAGATCACACGGCCAACTCCATTTTTATATTGCTGCGCTTATAAGGACCGTCAAGCGGCACCTCCCTGAAGCCCAGTTTCTGATACAAGGCAACAGCCGGCTTCAATACGGTGTTTGAATACAATATTATTTTGTGTGCCCCGAGTTCTTTTGCTTTAGCAATAGCGGCTTTTGCCAGGGCCTCACCCACTTTTTTACCCCGGAATTTTTGTGCTACCGCCATTTTAGTGAATTCATAAACGCCCAAATTCACAAACTTTAATGCAACGGTACCTGCTATTTCTTTGTTTACCGATGCCATAAGGATGGCGCCACCTTTGTTAAGGATATGCTCTTCCGGATTGCCCAGCACCTTCTCATCAACGGGCTCCATCCAAAAGAATTTTTCAATCCACTCGCGATTGAGGTGTTCAAACCACGGCTGGTGCTCAGCTTTGTAGTTTATGATTTCGAGAACTGGGTCTTCCATAGGTTACGCAGTTGATACCCGCGGTTAACGATGTAAATCCCGGCTACCGTAATCAGGATGGCCACCCAAATGGTAAGGTTCAGTTTTTCATTTAACACCACCCACCCCAGAATGACCGCCACCAACGGATTAACATAGGCATAGAGGGATACGATGGTCATCGGAAGGCTGCGCAAGGCATACAGGTAGCTGGCATATGCCACAATAGAACCGAATATAACCAGGTAAAGCAATGTGTAAACAGCTTCTGGCGACCAGCTAACCGCGCTCAGATCATCCACCACAAAACTTACCGGAAGGCAAAACAACCCCCCGAAAAACATTTGAAGTGCCGCATTACCAAACGGGCTGCTGTTGGTGTGGTGCTTTTTTATCCAGATGCTGCCGAACGCCCAGCTTACCACTGCACCCATGGTAAGCAGGATGCCCGACAAATACTCGGTCTTTGAAAATTCGGTAATATGCTCACTGAACATCAGCAAAATCCCGCCAAGGCCGAGCATGACTCCCAGCACAATGGTTACACCGGGTTTCTCTTCGCGCCCGATGGCCAGGTTAATAAGGATAACGGCAACCGGCATTAACGAACAAATTATGGCTGCTACCCCGCTTGGAATGTGCACTTCTGACCAGGCTACGAGCCCGTTTCCCAGGGTAATTAAAAAGAAACCGGCAACAGCTTGTTGCATAACATGGCCGGCCGTTGGCCAACCTGTTTTTTTGAACCCCATTATAAGCCCCAACAGAATAATCCCTGCGCTCAGCTGCCGCACAGCCGTAAACAAAAAAGGCGGAAAGTGCATAACACCAATGCGCAAGGCCAGGTAGGTAGTGCCCCAGATAATACAAACGGCTGCAAGGGCGATGTAGGGAAGATAGGCTGGTCGGGTACTCATGGGGCCAATTTTATGAACAATCCTTCTTAAAACGTATAAATAAAATTTCAGTTCAATTAATTCTTATTTAAGACACTACGGTTGATTAAAAAAGTATACCTGTTGTTAGCATAACGGAAAAGCCATGTCGTTAAGGGTTACACTTTTACGCGTGATGAGACATCATTAAAAAAGGCAGGGATTATGTACGACTGATTAAAAAAAGAAGTACCGCGTAAATCCAAAAGCACCCAGCAGCAACAACACCAGTCCGGGGATCAACCGGATAACCCGGTTATCCTGGAAAGAAGAGGCCACACGATTAGCCATAAAGGTAAACAGGGAAAGCAAGGCGAACGCGCCCAGCGATGTGCCCAAAATGTAGCTGTGCAGTCGCCAGGTAGTGCTGATGTCAATCCATCCCTGCAATTTCAAGTAAGCAGTAAGGGCAATCCAGAACGGGATAGCCTGCGGGTTGAGGATGCTCAGAAAAATCCCTCTCCGGAAACCGCTTTGCTGAAGTTTAACCGAAAAGGTTGACGGTTTCCGAACGGTCCATAAGCTAATCACTCCGATGGCTGTCATAATAATGGCGCCCCATAACTGCAGGTTGTGAACAATAGCAGGAGAAGAGGTGATGATGTGTTCAAACGTTACGGCTATCCAGGTGTAGGGGTATTCCACAAGGGCTACTGCCAACGCAAAGCGAAGGGCAACATTGATTTTGCGTTCCAGTCCCAGCTGCAGCACCATCATGTTCAGTGTTCCGGGAGGAATGGAGCCCAAGAAACTAAACACAAAACCAATGAGGAATACCTGTACGATCAAAGGAAGAGCAATTTAAAGCCTCAAGTAAGTAAATGAACAGGTATTATTTTTCGATGGGTTTGCCTGCACGGGTCCAGGCCGACAGGCCGCCATTCAGGTCGTACACTTCTTTAAATCCCAATTTAATAAGTTCCCGCGCAGCCGAGTTACTGCGAACGCCACTGGCGCAATACACAAATACAGGTTTTGTTTTATCCAGTTTGGTGAGGTGAGCGCTGAAATCGCGTTGATAGTAATCCACCAATACAGCACTTTTCAAATGCCCCCGGTTGTACTCAGAAACCGTGCGAACATCCAAAACGGTCTTCTCCGGTGCGGCATTAAGTTTTGTTTCGAAGGCCTGTGGGTTAAGTACCTGTGCCCCGGATTGTCCCTGGCAACTGGCAGCAATTGCCGGCAAGGTAAGGCTGAGAAGACTTATTAGAAATCGGTTCATAGGTGTGCTGACGTTAATGTAAAAGCAAAAATCCGAATTGGCCGGCAACCGGCCTGTGATTTAAGTTACATTTTTTTTAGTTATTAGATGTTTGGCAGAGCGCAGCTAGAGCCACTAAATAGAAAAGCAAGGAAGTTTTTTTACTTCAAAAAACAAACCCCGCTTACGCGAGGCTCTCTGTGGTGATCCCGCTGGGATTCGAACCCAGGACCCTTACATTAAAAGTGTAATGCTCTACCAGCTGAGCTACGAGATCAATATTTCAATTCTGTACAAGTTCAACTATCTGCAACGTAGCCGGCATTATGTACTGACCGAACCGTCAGGCTTACCGGATGAGCTGCCTAATCTCAAAACATTAACTTCCTTGCCTTATTTGGGGGCTTTTCCGTTATTGAGGGCACAAAAATAGCACAAGGGCACAACTATGCAAAACGGGTTTTTAAAATTTGCCCTCGCGGTATTGGGGTTGCTCTTTTCATACACAGTCGCCAACGGTCAGTCTCCCGAAATTGCACTTGCCAGGGCCGATTCATTGTTTAGCGCCAGGAAATACACGCAGTCGCTGGAAGTATATACCGGTCTGTTCAACCAGAAAACGTACAGCCCGGCCATGCTGCTGCGCATGGCGTTTATTGAAGAAGGGTTGTCGCGCCATGCCGAGGCGATTTATTACCTCAACCTTTACTACAATCATACCTTTGACGAGGCGGCCCTGCGTAAAATTCAGGATTTGGCTGCCGCACACCGGTTCTCAGGCTATGACCAAACCGACATGGACCGGCTGGCAACAGCTTGGCGCAGGTACGGTTACACAGTTACCCTTGCGCTGGCTCTCTTTGCGCTTGCATGTACGGTATGGCTGCTGCTTTCGGCCGAGAAAAAAACCATTAAAACAACTCCATGGATTGCACAATCAGTTGTTATGGTGCTGCTTTTGCTTCACCTCAACTTTCCGTTTCAACAAAAGGCTATCATCCATAGCGACACAGCCTACCTGATGTCGGGCCCTTCGGCCGGTGCCTCGGTCGTAACAAAAATAAACGGGGGTCACCGGGTTACCGTGCTCGGTAAACATGATGTGTGGGTAAAAATTAAATGGGAAAGCAAGGAAGTATTTATCCGGGAGTCGAACGTAAGGCCCGTTGAATTCTGATTTCAGAACCGCAGGGTAACGGATCCGCGGTATTCTTTGTGCGTGTACTGAACCATATAAAAGTACACACCGTTAGGCAGGCCTTCACCAAACCATTTAAAGTTGCGATTGGTACTTTCGAACACCTGGCGGCCCCAGCGGTTATAAATACGGATGCTGACAAACTCTCCAACGCAGTTATCCAGCGGCAGGATGTTAACAAAATCATTTGCGCTGTCATCCCATGCCATCATGGCAAAGAAATCGTTGATGCCATCGTTATTTGGCGAAAAGAAGTTGGGCGGCAAAAAGTTTGTATCGCTGCCGTCAACATCGTTAACTGTAATGGCCAGCTCAAGTGTATCGCGCTTGCTGTTAAAGCACCGGTTGTCGCTCAGTAAAAAGGTGAACCGGTAATTATTTTCATAAACACGGTTTTGAAAAATACTGCAGTCGGGTTCCCAGGTAAACGGTGCAGTTAGCAGGGAAGTGCCTTCGGCTGTTTGAAACTGGAATCCGGTGGGTTGAACATTTCCGGTTTTGCCGATTAATTCAAGTTTAAGCAAATCTTTGGATGGCGCCAGGTCGGCATCAAACCCGGATAGCGCCAGGGTTATTGGTGTTCCTAAAAAGGCGGTAAGGGAATTGTCGGCAATTGTTATTTCCGGGTTGGTGCTGGATACCGATAATTCCGGTGCGCTGTTGTCGGGCGGTTCAATATGGACTATTACGTGCAGTGTATCGGCTTTGTAGAATCGGCACTTGTTTGCATTGTCTACAACGATGAACCGGAAGTCGAATTGATTTTTTGCATCGAGGTTGATCGTACTGCAATCCGGAAACCAGGAGAATGCCGAGGTGACCAGCCCGCGATTGGTTGTTTCGGCAAAGGATACCCCGTAATTGGCCGGTGTAAATCCGAGGCCGTACATGCTAAGCACCAGCAGGTCGTTATCGGTATCCGTACCGGTTACGGTAAACGAAAGCGGTTCATAAATTTTACGGGTTACTTCGATGGTTTTTTCGCTTGCCGTTTGTAACGATGAACTGATAACCGGATCAAAATTGCCGGGCAGGATGATGTTGAGTGTAATCCGCATGGTATCGGGGTGTGCAAACCGGCATTTGTCCCGGTCATCGGTAATGATGGTAAAGTTGAAATTTGTTTTCTGGGTAAAGTCGTACACATCGCAGCGCGTATCCCACACCAGTTGGCCGGAAAGCTGGCCTACAGGGGAGGTGCTGAGGTTTAGTGTCATCCCGACATTGGAAAGAACAAAACCGTCATTTATAACAAAAACATCCAGTTGATCGCCATCGGCATCAACCGCATGAATCGGTATGGTAAGGGGCGGATCACCTTCATTCAATGTAGTGTTAACATTTGCCGTAGTAAAGGTTGGTTTGTTGTTTGGGGGAGGTTGTACAAACACATTGACTACCAGCGTATCTGATAACGGTAAACTGCAGGCATCATCGTATGCAATAATGCCTACCTGGTAGTTTCCATCGGGCAGGTAAGGGCACTCGGGAAAACAGATTTCAAAGTCAACCGTGCTGCCGTTGGTGAGTGTGGCATTGCTTACCGGTGGCAGCAACTCGTTCAGGTAGCGCGTAGTTTTTTTGAAATTAAGCGGGAACATGCGGATAAATACTCGCTCCTGGAAGTTATCATCAATCTTTTCCGAATCCGGATCGGAAATCCTAACCTGCACACACCGGTTGGCATCCGTTACGGTGTTTGCGAAAGTTACGTTGAGGGGTTGATTGGGTGCTGTAAACGAGGTAGTTCCTTTTTTACGGCCGACTATCTGTGGAGGTTCAGCCACGGGGCAGGCTTCCACTACCAGCATCTGGAAGTCGCGCCTCACTTCACCAATCTTCACACCATCGCGAAACTCTTCGCACTTTACGGCAAATACAAACAGTCCTTGTACAGTTGGTGTAACCGTTAAAAAACCATCCGGGCTGATTTGTAAATCGGGGGCACCATGTAAAATGTTGTTCAGCGAAAATCCTGCCTGCCACTTCACCAGCGGATACGGACGGATGCCCGGCCCGCCTGCCGGAACAGCAACGGCCGAGTGTGTATTTAGCGGAGTGACCAGTGAGTACACCAGTGAATCGCCATCGTCATCGGTACCGGCAAAGTCGGTATAATAGGGTTTGCGCGGGCAGGCATAGTCGTTAAGCGGGGGGAACAGCCGGGGTGTTGAATTGATGAAGGGCTGTCCGTCTTTCACAACGGGAGGAAACTCGAGGTAGAAAGTTTGCCCTGCTGCATTTGGAAAAAACGGATCGTTAAGCGGTGGCTCCTGGCTGATGATGTTGGTAATGGAATAATTGCGGCAGCAGCGTTCCCACACCAGGTAATACCCTTGCGGGTGGTTATAGATGTTGTCGGGCAGAAGGATAGTGGTGGTGTAAATTAACTTGAGCGTTTCAATTTCACCGTTCGAACATTCAGGCTGGGTGTACGAAACCTGTTCTTCGGTAGTAAGTGGTAAAAATACATCGGTCATGCGGGCGTTATCGTGCATGCGGTAGATGCGGGCTGTTACGCTTAAATCTTTAGCGCCCACCAGGCCGTTGAGTTTATCAAAATACAGGATTAGGTTAATCCGGTAGGTATTGTCAGAAAGGTGCTTGATTTCGAACTCACCCCCTACAATATGCGAAGCGCGGGCAAACAACCCAACCGCACAGAAAAGGCCTACCAGCAAGATGTTCTTCATACCCGGATGGGAAAGATAAGAAAACCCGTGCAGTCGGAAAAACGCGCATATTTGCGTGTTCATCATGATGAAGAAAGGCGCTATACTGGAAGGACTTCGTATTGAAAGCATGGCGGCCGAAGGGAAATGTGTAGCCCGCCTGGATGGTAAGGTGGTTTTTGTTGAAGGTGCAGCACCGGGCGATGTTGTAGATGTGCAGGTTACCAAAATCAAAAGCAATTTCCTGGAGGCCAGGTTAAGCCGGGTGATTTCGCCTTCGGTTAGCCGCGTTGAGCCTGTATGTTCGCATGTTGGCCTTTGCGGGGGATGCAGGTGGCAACACCTGAATTATGAAACGCAACTGCAGTACAAGCAGCAACAGGTGGTGGATAGCCTTGAGCGGATTGGCGGGTTAACCTTCCCGCCCGTACGGCCGATTATCGGTTCCTCCAAAACAACATACTACCGTAACCGGTTGGATTTTAGTGCCACGAGTTACCGGTGGTTGACCTCACCCCCTAACTCCCCTAACAGCGGAGGGGTGGAAGTTAACCGTGACGGCTTGGGCTTTCACATTCCTAAAAGTTTCGATCGCGTATTTGATGTGGAGCATTGTTACCTGCAGCCGGAGCCCAGCAATGAAATACGGAAGGCGGTCAAAGCCATTGCTATCCGCAACGGCATACCCTTCTTCGATTTACGAAAGCAAACCGGCTACCTGCGCACGGTTACCATTCGCACGGCCGGTACCGGTGAGGTGATGGTTATTGTACAGGTAGCTTTTGAGCAGACGCAATGGTTATCAAATTTGCTGAATGAAATCGGCAATCGCTTTCCGCAAATCACTTCGCTGATGTACGTGGTGAACGGTAAGCGCAACGACACTTTTCATGATCTGGAGGTCAAAACATGGAAGGGCAATCCATACATTACTGAAACGATGAAGAAGCCCGATGGCAACGGAGCGCTTCAGTTCCGGATTGGCCCCAAATCGTTTTACCAAACCAATTCGGAACAGGCCGAAAGGCTTTACTACACCGCGTGGCAATTGGCCGGCCTTACCGGTAACGAATTGGTTTACGACCTCTACACCGGAACGGGCACCATTGCCGGCTATGTGGCCGGTCATGCTAAAAAAGTAGTGGGACTGGAATACGTTGAGGCGGCCATTGAGGATGCGAAAGTAAATGCTGCCATCAATGCCATTACCAATACTGAGTTTTTTGCTGGCGATATAAAGGTTTTGCTTGATGATGACTTCCTGCAGCAACACGGCAAACCCGATGTGGTAATTACCGATCCGCCCCGTGCCGGCATGCACGAGGATGTTTGCAACATGCTGCTGAAAGCCGAACCGAAGCGGATTGTGTATGTAAGCTGCAACCCGGCCACCCAGGCACGCGATTTAAACATGCTGTCGGAAAAGTATTCCATTATGGCTGTTCAGCCGGTGGATATGTTTCCGCATACGACGCATGTCGAGTCGATGGCAATTCTCGAGCCGGGCAAACGCAAGGGGCGCCCGGGATGAGTCTCGGGCCGCTGATGATCGATCTCATCGGGACG
>JAGUUF010000269.1 GCA_020063545.1 Cytophagales bacterium | reverse complement strand
TTCTTCGGGCCTAAGCGAATAGCAAAACGTTGGTTTCAGTTATCTTACCGCAGAGGCGCAAAAACGCAAATATAATTTCGCGATTTTCAAGTAGTTTTTTAAGTCATCAACCGGGTGCCCTATTTCGGATTACTTCATATACATATAGTCCAGTGTAACCTGCAGCATCGCCTTGAGGCCGGTAAGCAGGCCCCGCTCATCTATCATAAAGTCGGGGGTGTGGTGGGCGGGCACGGTGGCCGGATCCTGGTCGGGCAGCATGGCCCCAACGAAAAAGAAAAAGCCGGGAATTTTTTTCTGATAAAAAGCAAAATCTTCGGCTCCTGTTATGGCATTTATCTCGATGGTGTTTTCAGCCCCGGCAGCTTTCTGCAGGCTGGGTATCATTTTCCGGGTCAGTTCCGGATCATTGAACGTTACCGGTGTGCCCCGCCTGATGGTAACTTCGGCCGTTGCGCCACCGCTTTCGGCAATGTTGGTTGCCGTGTGCACAATTTTTTTGTGGATGGTATTCTGCATTGCCGTATCCAGTGTGCGGATGGTTCCTGCCAGGAACGCTTCTTCTGGAATGATGTTCTCCCGTATGCCAGACTGAAAACGGCCAACGGTAATCACTGCGGCTTCTTTGGTCAGTTCGGTTTGCCGGCTGATGATGGTTTGCAGGCCCAGCACAATCTGCGAGGAGATGACAATCGGATCAATGCCCATCCAGGGCGATGAGCCGTGCGACTGCCTGCCCTTTACACGGATGGAATAATTGTCGGCTGCTGCCAATAATCCGCCCGGCCGATACGTAAGTTTACCGAGTGGTGTTACCGAACTGATGTGAAGGCCGAAAATCACGTCAACTTTCGGATTATCCAGCACGCCCTGCTTCACCATCAGGTCGGCACCGCCCTCTTCACCAGCCGGTGCGCCTTCTTCTGCAGGTTGAAAAATAAAAACAACCGTGCCCTTGAGTTCATTTTTGTGTTGGGCAAGCACTTCGGCCGTGGCCATCAGAATGGCCACGTGTGTATCGTGTCCGCAGGCATGCATCACACCGGTTTCCTGCCCGTTAAACACCACCCGCTCGCGTGAAGCGAACGGCAAGCTGTTACGCTCGGTAACCGGCAGCGCATCCATGTCGGCACGCAAAGCAATTACAGGGCCCGGCTTGGCTCCTTTAAGAATACCCACAACACCTGTATGGGCAATTCCCGTTTTTACTTCAAGACCCAATTGTTTCAGGTGGTCGGCTACCTTTTGCGCAGTTTTAAATTCACGGTTCGAAAGCTCCGGATATTGATGGATGTTTCTTCGCCAGTCAATCATCTTCGGCTCAATGGCAGCAGCAGATTTGGTTATGCTTGCCTGCAGTTTGGGGTTGACCTGGGCCGCAGCCGCTATGGAAATAAGGAAAAGGAAAACGGTAATGAGGTTCTTCATCGGGTATGGATTTGAAACAAGATAGAAAAAACAGATCTTCGGCCAAAGGCTTATATGCAATGGGTGAAACTATTTGCCGATGAACGCGAGGCGATGAGCCGGATTTTACCGGGTAAGCCCCAACTGCTGCTTGTGCACGGAAAGCGCATTTGCCTGGTGTTGCACCAGCAGCGGTTTTATGCCGTGCAGGATAGGTGTACGCACAATGGCGAATCGCTCAGTAAAGGAACCGTAAATCATTTTGGTGAAATCATCTGCCCGTGGCACAACTACTGCTTCAGCTTGCAAACCGGCCGCGAGTTGTCGGCCCGGTCATCAGATTTGAATACTTACCCGATTACGGTAGATTCAACCGGATTTTATGTGGGTGTTTATTAAGCCGGTAAAAATATACGTACCAGAAGTTCGTTTTTCTTGGGTGAAACGCCTTCTTCAGTTACTGGCTCTTGCTCCCGCCCTGCTTTCAGCCCAAAGCCTAACTGATTTTCAGCAGGCAGCGGCAGGGCCAATTCCCGAAACAATCCTCAGCGGCCGGGCTTTTGTTTTAACCAGCTACAACCTAAGCGAGAAAGAAATTCAGAAGATTCATGCCGGCCTGGTAAAAACCGGGATTGATGCCCTTGGATACATTGATGTTGATAAACTTTTTGCCGGGGCCGATGTAACGCAGGCGTTTGTGAAATACTTTCAAAACCGGGAAGTTGCCAACCTCATTTTCGCCTTAAAAAACAGCCAGGGTTACGAACTTATGATTACCCCGCTTGAAAATTTACCGGGCGGAAACACCGGCAAACCGGCTGTTCCCATCAGTGTATGGAAAACGCAGGATCGGTTGCTTGATGAGGCCCTGATGACATTGTATCGTACTGCCCTTGCCGGCAGGCGTAAACAAAACCTCCTTATTAATGAACTTCCGGAAACCGATCTGACCATACCGGTAATTACAGGCAACCGAAGTGAGTTATATGCTTACGATTTAAAAGTTGACGGCCTTGCCGTTCAAAAATTCGGAGATGAAAAAATGGACGCGGAACTGGAAGAAATTATGAAAAGCTACCCGTTTAAGTATCAGCTTGTTGATGCCGCCTTGCCCGAAGCCGAACTTCGCAAACAAGGTTCCCTTTACCTGCTTCGCCATATCCATACCCGCGGACCAGCGGCCAAGCAACTGCTGGGCTACGATGTAAGCAAAGGCGAAAGCGCCCTGGTTTCGGTTACCTATCCGAACGGGCAGGAACAAATTAAAACCATTGCTGCCGATGTGGAAGTACATAAATTTTATGTGCGGCACATTGAATTCGGCAATGTTTTTCTTGGCCCGAAATGGGATGCCGATACTACCTGGCAGCAGGCCCTGAGGAATTTTATCAAAGGATTGAGAAACGAGATGAAACTAAATTAATGAGCATTTAAATAAGATTATTATTGGCATGAAGGTTGCCGATTTTTACTAAAACGTGTTTGCCATGAAGCGGAGGATTTTTTTAGCTTTGTTTATTACAGCCGGTTTTGCCAGTTCAGCATATGTATCAGCCATTGCCATACAGGCCGAAAAATTTTCCAGTATGCAGGTTTTTGTTAACGGTAAACTGTTTAATAAGGATCCTGAAAATTTTGTGCGCATCCGCAGCATCCCCGGCCAATATACTATACAGGTAAAAGTACTCAACCCGCATAATAAGGAATGGTACATGCTTAAGCGGCAGATACGGGTGGAAAAAGGTTTTGAGTTTTATTACCGCGTTGTTTTCAGCGCCAATAACAAACCCAACCTGGTGGCGGTTAAGCGCTACCCGGTTTACAGCAAGTACTTTCTCAATCCTGCGCTGTACAACAAACACCCGATTACTTAACGGCTTTATTGCCCGAACGGGCTAAGAGAATAACCACGAGAATAATCAGCAGGATGGTAATTGGTTTAACGCTTACAACCGGGTGAAACAGGCTGCCGAAAATACTGCCAATAACTCCGGCAATCGCCCCGAAAACCGCAGCCACCACGCCCAGGGCAGCACCAAACAAGCCACCAACAATACCAAGCAACCCACCGGCTATGCCAATCCATACAGGCAGGGTAATTACAATCAGAAAAACAATTAATACGGATGTACAGCCTTTCGCCATGCGTCAAAAATTTCTCCGATCGGCTGCAATAATTCATCCAAAGTTGTAAATGGTTAATTTTGAAACACTGGGGGCTATAAAAAGCATTAATCCCCCGGTTGTTGTACATTTTCGGACATGCTACCTGTACGCCAATCAACACTTGCTTGCGCATTTCCCGTTTCATTCATTGGATAAAATGGCCGGCCATCCTAGGCCTGGTGCTAACCGTGCTGTCGGTGCTGATGATTTTCTTTTTTCAGGATGCCCTTATCTTTCAGGCTGAAAAACTTGACCCAACTTTTACTTACGCATTTGACGTACCCCATCAGGAAATTTCAATTTCTACACACGATGGCGAAACGCTCAATGCCTTGCTGTTCTCTCCGCCCGATTCTTCAAAAGGATTAATTCTCTACTTTCATGGTAACTCCGGAAGCCTGAAACGCTGGGGCGCAATTGCATCCGAACTTACCGCTTATCATTACCATGTGCTGGTAGTTGACTACCGCGGTTATGGTAAAAGCACCGGCACGCCATCTGAACAAGGTTTGTATGCCGATGCCGATGCCGTATGGCAGTGGGCGCAGGCAACGCATCCGCAAAGGCTGGTAATTTTCGGTCGCTCACTTGGTTCGGCAGTGGCAGCTTACCTGGCCACAAAAGCCAACCCGGATTTACTGATCCTTGAAACACCATTTAACAACCTGAATGGTGCTGTTAACCCCGTGTTCAGGCCATTGATTAGGATTTTCCCGTTGCGCTATTCCTTTCCAACGATTGACCGCGTTCAGCAGGCCTCCTGCAAAAAACTTATCGTTCACGGAACAGCCGACCCCATTGTTTCCCTTCAATCGGCCCGTGCGCTTAAAGCCGTGTTGCGGCCATCCGATGAATTTGTGATACTGGAAGGCGGCACGCACGATAACCTCAGCGAATTTCAGCTTTACCGGTCAAAACTTGCCCAGGCACTTCGGTAATACTTGCGATGCCCGCGCTGTCCGTGTAACTTGTAGCAATGTGGGTAACCATCCTGATTGCCGTAGCCGTAATCTATGGAGGCTTGTGCCTGCTCCTGTACTTTCTTCAACACCTCTTCTTTTTCAGGCCCGAAATTCTCGCTGCCCACTTTACGTATCAGTATCCCTTTCCGTTCGAAGAACTGAACTTTGATATGGAAGATGGCGGCCGGATTAACGCCATACATTTTACTGTTCCGAATTCCCGCGGGGTTATCTACTACATGAAAGGAAACTCACGCAGCATTAAAGGCTGGGGAAAATTCGCCAAAGATTTTGTAAGCAACGGGTACGATTTCTTTATGATGGACTACCGCGGCTTCGGCAAAAGCCGGGGCAAGCGCACACAAGCCAAACTTTTCGAAGATGCACAGTTTCTTTACCGCTGGCTTACCACCCGCTACACCGAAGACCGTATTGTTGTGTTCGGCCGATCGTTCGGCACGGGTATAGCCGCGCGCATTGCCGCGTGGAACAAGCCGCGCTTATTGGTACTGGATTCACCTTACTTCAGCTTTCTCTACAACGCCAACCGGTATGGCTTTCTGTTGCCCATGAAATGGATACTCCGGTACGATTTGCGCACCGATTTGTACCTGAAGAATGTGCTTTGCCCCGTTCATATTATTCACGGTACCCGCGACAGGCTCATTTCCTTCAGGCAAAGCGAAATGCTCAAGACCCTGTTTCCTGAAAAAATTACGTTGCACCCCATTGAAGGAGCGCGCCACAACAACTTGCCGGATTTTCATGAATTTTATGAGGTGCTGTACGATA
>JAGUUF010000147.1 GCA_020063545.1 Cytophagales bacterium | reverse complement strand
TTGAACCTGCAAGTTAACGGCCGGTGCTGTTGATTGAATCGGTCACCGGATTTTTATTTTGGCAACAAGTTGACAGATCCTTTTTACAGGTGTACCTTCGCAAAACCAAATTGTTTTGAACAGCAGTTCGTTTGTACTCCCTTCGTTCCCGGATGACGGTTTTGTAACCACCGCGGCCGAGCCGTGGTTTAAAGTAAAGGTTCAACGTATTCAGCAATACCTGCATGCGTTTGTTGCCAACATGGCTCCCCATGTAAACGAACTGGTGGTGGTTGATTTGTTTGCCGGAAGCGGGCTGTATTCCATCGGGCACCAGAAGGAGAAGGTTGCATCCACTGCGCTTGCATCCCTTGGTTCGGACGCCCCGGTATCGAAGTGGATTTTGTGCGAGCGCGATGCGGAAAGTGCACGGGTTTTAAAAATCCGGGTGAAGAAATATTTTAAGGATCGCACGGTTTTTATTTTTGACGATCCGCTTGATCGGCTGCCCGAAAAACTGACGTATTACATACCGAAATCAAAAGCCGGCTACCGGGTGGCAGTATTCTGCATTGTTGATTCATTTTCTTTTGAAGTGCCATTTTCCCTGCTCGACCGGCTGCAACAACTGGGGTTTAGTTTTATTATTCCCTTTACATTCTGCATAAACGATCAGCACAACTACCGGTTTTTCCTGGAACACCAACGCGAAAAACTGCGCAAGTTTACGGGTGGTTTTCAGGATGCGGAAGTACTGGATAAGGCGCAAAGCAACCTCGAGTTTTACAAGCGCCTGGTACAGGTATACCAGAATAACATGCTGGTAATCGGGCTCAATTCTTCGCTGGCTGTTCAAAAACTTGACTCCGGACTGATGGAATTGCCGCTTTACTACATCGGGCTTTTTTCAAAATTCCCAATCCTGAAAACCATCCAGCGCGAAGTTCATGAAAGTTTTTACCAGCAAACCAGTTTATTTCAGGAAGGATGATACAGGTAGGACAGGTTTTGGTGTCGGATGACATCAAAGAAAAGGAGTTTGTTTGCAACCTTGAAAAATGCAAGGGAGCCTGTTGCGTGGAGGGCGATTTTGGCGCACCGCTGGAAGATGATGAATTGCCTGTACTGCGCGAAATTTATGAGCAGGTTAAGCCCTATTTATCGGAAGCCGGCATTAAGGCTATTGAACGGCAGGGCATATATGTGCTGGATGATGACGGAGATTTCTCTACGCCCACCATCGGTGGCAGGGAATGCGCCTATTCCATTTACGATGAGAAAGGGGTTTTGAAGTGCGGCATCGAGCAGGCGTACCTGGATGGTAAAATCACCTGGAAAAAACCGATCTCCTGCCACCTTTACCCTATCCGCATTACTAAAAAGAAGAATTTCGAGGCCGTGAACTACCACAAGTGGAGCATTTGCTCACCGGCTTGTGCGCTGGGCAAGGAACTGCAGGTGCCGCTGTATAAATTTCTTAAAGAAGCACTGGTAAGAAAATACGGGCAAGCGTGGTATGATGAACTTACCGCGTTAATTGAGAAGGCGGAAGTTCCATCAAAGTAAATTCCAGGGTTACTTCAAATCCGAAAAATCAAATGACGTTTCCAGGAACTTGGTGGTAAACTTACCTGACCGGAACACCGGGTTATCCATTAGCTTGATATGGAATGGGATGGTAGTTTTAATTCCCTCAATTACAAATTCCTGTAAGGCACGTTTCATTCGGGTGATCACTTCTTCGCGCGATTGCCCGCTTACGATGAGTTTGGCAATCATCGAGTCGTAGTTCGGGGGGATGGTGTACCCGGCATACACATGGCTGTCAATGCGCACACCATGCCCGCCCGGCATGTGCAGGTGCGTAATTTTTCCGGGCGAGGGCCTGAAGCCGTTAGCCGGATCTTCGGCATTAATGCGGCATTCCATGGCAAACAGGTTCGGAAAATAATTTTTGCCTGAAATGGGCACACCTGCTGCTACTTTAATCTGCTCTTTAATCAGGTCGTAATCGGTAACCTCTTCGGTAATCGGGTGCTCCACCTGGATACGCGTGTTCATTTCCATAAAGTAAAAGTCGCCATGCTTGTCAACCAGGAACTCAATGGTGCCTGCGCCTTCATAATTAATGGCCTGTGCGCCTTTAATGGCAGCTTCGCCCATGCGTTCGCGCAACTCCTGGCTTACAATGGGCGAGGGGGTTTCTTCCACCAGTTTCTGGTGCCTGCGCTGGATGGAGCAATCGCGTTCGGAAAGGTGGCAGACCTTGCCATACTGGTCGCCCACTACCTGTATTTCGATGTGGCGGGGTTCTTCAACAAACTTTTCGAGGTATAAACCGTCATTGCCAAAGGCTGCTCCTGCTTCGCGCCTGGCATCATCCCACGCCTTTTGAAATTCGCTTTCGTTGTTAATGATGCGCATGCCCTTACCGCCACCTCCGGCTGTTGCCTTGATAATTACCGGGTACTTTACTTCTTTGGCCAGTTTCATTCCTTCTTCTACCGAACCCAGGAGGCCGTCTGAACCGGGAATAGTCGGTACGCCTGCCTTCTTCATGGTATCCTTGGCGGTGGATTTGTCGCCCATGGCGTCAATCATGGCGGGGGTAGGCCCGATAAACTTAATGCCATACTCGTGGCAGATGGATGAGAATGCGGCACGTTCAGACAGAAAGCCGTAGCCGGGATGGATGGCATCGGCATTGGTTATTTCTGCAGCTGAAATGATGCGGGGGATATTCAGGTATGAATCCTTGCTGGGGGCATCGCCAATGCAAACGGCTTCATCGGCAAAGCGAACGTGGAGGCTTTCCCGGTCGGCCGTTGAATAAACGGCCACGGTTTTTATACCCATTTCCTTACAGGTGCGGATAACCCGCAACGCAATTTCTCCGCGATTGGCAATCAGTATCTTTTTAAACATACCTATAGGGTCAAAATTGTGGATTCAAAATTCAATACTGCTGATTCGTAACCTGAGGGTTTGTCAACACCCTCGAATGTTGAATCTTGAATGGATTAATCCGGCTCTACTACAAAAAGCACCTGGTCGTATTCAACCGGTGAAGAATTCTCTACCAATACTTTTACCACCGTTCCGGAAACTTCAGATTCAATTTCGTTGAAAAGTTTCATGGCCTCGATTATGCACACCACCTGGCCTTTCGAAACTTTGTCACCAACGGAAACAAACGGTGGCGAGTCGGGGTTGGACGAGCGGTAAAACGTACCGATCATCGGTGATTTGATTTCAACCGTTTTTTTGCCTGGGGCCGGCTCGGCAGCTTGCGCGGGTTTAGCGGCTGGAGCAGGTGCAGGTGCTGACGCCACCACCGGAGCGGCTACCGGGGCCGGAGCATGAGCCACCGGAGCGGCAACAAGTGGTGCAGCCGATTTCAATACTTTTTGATCGGGCTCGCGCTTTACATGGAGTTTCAGTTCGCTGGTTTCGATGTTCACCTCGTTCAGTCCTGATTTGGAGATGAAATCAATAAGGTCACGGATTTCGGATGTTTTCATTGCGGCAGGGTTAGTTGCTGATTTGGCTGTGGCACGTGCAGGTGTGCGTTTGGGTCCGTTGTTTCCATTACGTGATTTCGCCATATCCATTATTTAACTCGTTCAACATAGTCACCGGTGCGGGTATCCACTTTAATGTTATCACCGGTATTAATAAATAATGGTACCCGGATTTCGGTACCGTTTTCCAGGGTTGCGGCTTTCAGTGTTCGCGTAGCCGTATCACCCTGAATGCCCGGCTCGGTGTACTGCACCTGAAGGATAACGTGTGCAGGGGCTTCGGCTGTAATCGGCTGAGTTCCGTTTTCAAAAGCGATGAGCAGCGTTACACCTTCTTTTATAAATTTAGCAGCATCGCCCAGCAAAGCCTTATCCAGGTATATCTGGTCAAACGTTTCGTTATCCATGCACACCAGGCTGTCGCCATCGCTGTACAGGTATTGATACTCCTTGGTTTCAACCCGCAGTTGGTCCACTTCGTCACCGGGCCTGAACCGGTTTTCCAAAACTTTGCCGTTGCGCACGTTGCGCATTTTAACCTGGTAAAATGCCCGCAGGTTGCCCGGTGTGCGGTGCTGCAGTTCTTCCACCTGCACAATTTCGCCATTGTAGCGTATGTAATTTCCTCTGCTCAGATCAGCTATGGTTGCCATAGAAAAAAAACGACTTAAGTTACATTTATTTTTTATTCGTTACTGCTGCGCCATCGTAGGCCCATTTAACATAGATGGCGCCCCAGGTAAATCCTCCGCCAAAGGCAGCCAGAATAAGGTTGTCGCCTTTCTTCAGTTTGCCTTCGTAATCCCAGAACAACAGGGGTATGGTGCCTGCGGTGGTATTACCGTATTTTTCAATATTCATCATTACCTTCTCTTCGCTTATGCCCATGCGGCTTGCGGTTGCATCAATAATGCGCTTGTTGGCCTGGTGCGGCACCAGCCACTGGATGTCTTCGCCTTTCAGGTTGTTGCGCTCGGCAATTTCGGCCGACACATCGGCCATTTTGGTTACCGCAAATTTGAATACAGGCTGGCCGTCCTGGAAGACATAGTGCAGGTTGGCATCAACCGAAGCGTGTGTTGCAGGCATGCGGCTGCCCCCGGCTTTCATGTTCAGGTAAACCGCACCGGAGCCATCGCTGCGCAGGATGGCATCCCGAACGCCCACATTTTCGGTAGTGGGTTCCAGCAGAACAGCACCCCCGCCATCGCCAAAGATTACGCAGGTGGTGCGATCTTTATAGTTGATGATGGAAGACATTTTATCGGCACCGGCCACAATAACTTTTTTGTACGAGCCCGACTCAATATACTTTGCGCCTGTAGTAAGGGCATAGAGAAATCCGGAACAAGCCGCACTCAAATCGTAACTGAATGCATTTGTTGCACCCACCTGGTCGGCTACCAGGTTTGCCGTAGCCGGAAACGGCATATCGGGCGTAACGGTAGCTACAATGATGGCGTCAATTTCTTTTGGGTCGGTTTTGGTTTTTTGAAGCAACTCCTGTACGGCTTTGGTAACAATGTAGGATGTTCCCAGTCCTTCGCCCTTCAGTATCCTACGTTCTTTAATACCGGTGCGGGTGGTGATCCACTCATCGTTGGTATCCACCATGGTTTCGAGTTCTTTATTGGTAAGGATGTAGTCGGGTACATATCCTCCAACTCCGGTAATGGCTGCTTGGATCGTTTTCATAGGGGTGTTGTGGTATCGGTGTTTACGAAAAAACAAAAGCCCGATATTATCGAGCTGTTATTCCGTGCAAAAGCAACAACCTGTTTCGTGCGGAAATGCGAGCAAAAGAAACCCATGTTGCCGGCCTGCTGCATTACGCAAGCACTTCGTTCTCCAACACCACCTTACCGTTGTAGTACAGTTTGCCTTCGTGCCAGTAGGCGCGGTGGGGCAGGTGATGCTCACCGGTAGCGGGGCAAATCACCATTTGCTTTGCAGTGGCTTTGTAGTGTGTTCTTCGCTTATCTCTGCGGGTTTTCGAGGTTTTACGTTTCGGATTTGGCATAACTCTATCAAATTAATTCTTAAGTTTCTTTAACGCGTCCCACCGCGGGTCATTACCTTTTTCGTTACCCGATGTGTACACAATCCCTTCGGCCTCTTGTTCATCCTGAAACCGGGGGTGCAGTTTTTTCATCGGCACTTCCAGGCCGATGAATTCAAACAGGTATTGCCCGAATTTCAGGGTATCGGTATTCCGGTGGATCATCAGCACGTCTTCACTGATTTCCTTGTCCTCGTCACCGAACTTGAAAATGATCTTCCGGGTAATGGCCATCGGCTGATCATACTCATCCAGGCTGCGGTCGCACACCAGACGGGCGTTTCCCTGAATCTGAAAGGTGGCTTCTATAAATGTTTCGCGCTTATCCAGGGATACATCGGCATGGAACGTTCCGTGCTCCAGTATACCCTGCCCGTACTGCTTAAAAAACGCATCGCCAAAATCATAATGAAAGTGGTGAATGGCATAGCTTAAGCCTTGAATATGAACGCTGTACGGATCCAACCCAAAACCTCCTTTCAGGCCCAAAATGGGTCGGCAAATTTAGGAGAATTACTGAGATAATAAAAAAGGCGGTTTAACCGGCTTTCAGATGTAGGTTGTGAGGGCTACCGACTTAAACTCTTCGCGGGTTTTCTTGCCGTAGTTCTCAACGAAATAGTCGACCACCCCTTTTTTAAATCCGAGTTTGATGGCGATGTTTTTACAGAAGAGCACTTCGCTTTCGAAGATGTTGTGGTCGGCAAATACCAGGTCAATACACGACATGAGGTAATCAAACTTCTGGTCAGGAGAAAGCGCACCCAAGGTTTCAATCGGTTGCGGGTTTTTGATGAGGTTCTGCACCATATCGTCCGGGAAGTTGCGGTCGCGGGCAATCTTAAAAATCATTTCCCGTTCAATCCGGGCAAAGTGTTTATCGGCTTCGGCCAGTTGAATCAGCACATTCAGTTGTTTTTGAGTAACGATATCCATAATTGCGCGGGAGCCTAAAGATAAACAAATATTGCCGGGTAAGGTTAATGTGCCGTTAACCTGAACCCTTCGCGGTTAATCGTTTTTATTTTTCTGCCAATTGTTCTTTGCGAATCTTTACAATGTCGGTAGCTGTATAAATAGCCTGGCGCATGGATCCTTCAAGTGCCTGGTTTTTTCCGGCAATGGAATACCCGGTGCCATGGTCGGGCGAGGTTCGGATTACGGGCAGGCCGGCAGTAAAATTTACCCCGCTTTCGAAAGCCAGTGTTTTAAATGGAATCAGTCCCTGGTCGTGGTACATGGCCAGAATACCATCGAAGCGTGCATATTGACCTGAGGCAAAAAATCCATCGGCCGCAAAGGGTCCGTAAACCAGTTTGTTTTTATTTTTCATTTCGCTGATTACGGGTTTTATAATACTCTCTTCTTCCTGGCCGATAAGGCCGCTATCACCGGCATGAGGGTTTAGTCCCAATATGGCAATTTTTGGTTTGGAGATACCGAAATCGCGCTGAAGGGTTTGTTCCAGGATCATCAGTTTAATGCTTACCCGCTCACGGGTTACCATCAGTGGAATTTCTTTAACAGGAATGTGTTCAGTTACCAGGCCTACCCGTAGTTTTTCGCTTACCATCAGCATCATGTAATCGGAAGTGCCAAAGTATTCGGCCAGGAATTCGGTATGGCCTTTAAACGGGAACTCGGTGCTGTGGATGGTGCTTTTGTCGATGGGTGCAGTTACCAGTGCATCGAGCAATCCTTCTTTTAAATCCTGGGCAGCCTGCTTCAGGCTAAGCAAAGCCGCCCGCCCGGTTTCGTGCGAAGGTTTGCCCGGGGTAATTTCAAGAGTGTCTTCCCAGCAGTTGATTACGTTTACAACCTTCGGAATAAACTGCCCTTTTCCTTTTACATGGCTGTACGAAAAATCTTCGAGGTTAAGCAGTTTTTTATAAAACGACAGGCAGCGTGTTGATCCATAAACAACCGGGGTAATGAGGGAGTGGATGCGGTTATCGTGCAACGCCTTGATGACCACCTCCGGGCCGATGCCATTAATGTCGCCCAGGGTGATTCCTATTCTTGGTTTGTCGGATTTAGCGGTAAGGGTCATGGTTTGGTAACATTCGGGTAAAATTATCAATTTGTTTTGTTGTACTTTACTTTTCTAAAAATTGAGGTGCATGCAGCAGAAAGTAAAACCGAAGAAATTTTTAGGGCAGCACTTTCTGCACGACCAGCGTACGGCCCAGCGCATTGTGGAGTCGTTACAGCTGGCTACCGGTGAGGAAGGCGTTCTGGAAGTTGGCCCCGGCATGGGGGTATTAACACGTTACCTTACCGGAATGCCTTCGGTAACGCTAAAAGTAGTGGAAATTGATAGCGAATCGGTACATTACCTTCGAAGCCACTATCCAGGCCTCGAAATTATTGAAGGTGACTTTCTTACCCTGCCGTTGGATTCGTTGTTCCGTTCACCTTTTTCCATTATCGGCAATTTTCCGTACAACATCTCCTCGCAGATATTCTTTTCTATCCTAACGTACCGCAACGTTGTAAAACAGGTAGTGTGTATGCTTCAGAAAGAAGTGGCCGATCGGATTGCCGCACCGCCCGGATCCAAAACCTATGGCATCCTGAGTGTATTGCTGCAAACATTTTATAATGTTGAGTTTCTTTTTAAGGTTTCGCCCGGTGTATTTAACCCACCGCCAAAGGTGATGTCGGCCGTAGTCCGCCTGACCCGTAATGAGCGCGCTTCGTTACCATGCGAGGAGGAGTTTTTTTTTCAAGTCGTAAAGCAGGCGTTCAATACCAGGCGTAAAACCTTGCGCAACGCACTAAAAAATCTAACTTTGGCCGCCCAAAAGCAGGAAGCCGGCCTGGATGGTTTTTGGGATAAGCGTGCGGAGCAACTTTCGCCAGAAGATTTTATTGAATTAACTACATTAATGCAGCGCGGCCGTGGAAACAACCGTACACTTTGAGCTAACGCGTGAGTTTGTGGAGCGTTTCCAGCAGGCGTTGGATGCCCGCGACACGCAATTTATCCGTGCAGCACTGGAGCATGTTAACCCGGCCGATATCTCTACCCTTTTATACGAGTTTAATTCAGAGGAATCGAAGTATGTAATGGACCTGCTGCCGCTGGAGGTGCAGGCCGAAATCATCAATGACCTGGATACCGATACCCGTATCCGTTTCCTGAAAATTTATTCACCCAAAGAAATTGTCGGGTTTGTTAACCTGCTCAACTCGGATGATGCAGCCGACATCCTGAATGAACTTCCTATTAAAGTGCGCGAAGAAGTGCTGGCAGGCCTGGAAAGCGACCTCAAGTCGCAGGTGATAGACCTGCTGCGCTTTGAAGAGAATGTGGCGGGCGGGCTCATGGCCAAGGAACTGATTAAGGTGCGCGATAACTGGACGGTGGTGCAGTGCATTGACGAAATCCGGAAACAGGCCGAGAATGTCGATACCTTTTATGCGGTGTATGTTGTTGACGAACGCGACAAACTGGTCGGCAGGGTTTCCTTGAAGGACCTGGTGCTCTCTGACGCCCGGAAAATAGTATCTGAAATCTGCGAAAAGGATATTGTTTCGGTTGACACATTCCTGTCGGATAGGGAAGTGGCTGAAATCATGCGCAGGTACGACCTGGAGTCCATACCCGTAGTGAATGTAAACGGGCAGTTGGTCGGCCGGATTACCATTGATGACGTGGTGGATGTGATTACCGAACAAGCCGAAGAAGACAGGCAGCTCATGTCTGGTATCAGCGAAGATGTAGAAGAGGATGACAGCGTTTGGCGAAATACCCGTGCCCGCTTACCGTGGCTGCTCATCGGGATTTTGGGCGGGCTTATGAATGCCAAGTTTATGGGCTTCTTCGAAGCAGAACTGGCCCGCGTTACGGCTATTGCTTTTTTTACCCCGCTTATCCAGGCAACAGGCGGTAATGTAGGCATCCAGTCATCGGCATTGATTGTTCAGAGCCTGGCCAACTCGGTATTTGTTTATGAGGGGTTGTGGATGCGGCTGGGCAAAGTGTTTTCAGTAGCCGTATTAAACGGATTTTTCCTGTCGGCACTTGTATATGGGGCCAACGTGCTGTTGTTCAGTGAATCGCGCTTGTCCATGATTGTGTCGGTAGCGCTTTTCAGCGTAGTGGTGTTTGCATCGTTTATCGGCACCCTTACACCCCTGGTGCTGAACAAACTCGGTTTTAACCCGGCACTTGCAGCCGGCCCGTTTATCACCACTATTAACGATATGCTCGGGCTTTCCGTGTATTTCCTTACGGTGCACCTGATGATATAATATAAGGATAAGGCGGGTATAAACCATGTAAGATTCAGGGTGCATTGAGTTTGTACCGGCATTTCGAATACTATTATTTTGTTGTTATCTTAATGGTATACGTTTGCCGTGCAACTGCTGAAAAACAGGTTTAAACAACTGGGCGATACCTTCAACCAGGTTATTGAGAAGCCGCTGCTCACCTCAACCCTGGTACTGGTTGCGGTAACGGTTGTGGTTTTATCGCTTAGCCTGAAGTACTATTTAAACGATTTTGATTCGTTTTGGGCCCAGATTTTAGCCGAAGCCCATGGAATGATTTTCGATATTGCCGTAATCGGTATCCTGATTTTCTGGTTGAACCAGAACGGCCAGACCCGGCAACGCATCCGGTTTTACAAAGATGAGATTGACGACTTCCGGCTGTGGGAGTCTGAAGAAGCGGCCTTCCGTACGGTGGGTAACATTAAGCGATTAAACCGGCACAATATTTTTGAAATCAACCTGGTGAATTGTTTCCTGGCAAAAACCAACCTCAACTATGTTAACCTGAAAGGCTCCAACATGAACTCGGCTAACATTTCCCAATCATCCATGATTGAAGCCAACCTGGAGAATACCCGCCTTAACCAAACTAATTTTGAAAACTCAAACCTTAACCAGGCTAACCTGAAAGGCGCCTACGCAAGCGGAGCCAATTTTAAAGATGCGTTTTTGATAAAGACCCAGTTTGAAAATGCATTCCTGATAAAAGCCAATTTCAATAATGCTTACCTGATGGAAGCTAACCTGAGCAACAGCTACCTGATGGGAGCCGATTTGGAAAACGCCAGCTTATACAAAGCTGACCTACGCGGGGCAAAAGGTCTTACCATTGAACAACTGGCCAAAGCCAAAACCCTTTACCTGGCCAAATTTGATGATGAATTGCTTGACCAGGTTAAAAACCTGATTCCCGAATTGGTAGGGGCCTGACCAGCTGTTTTGCGTGATGCAGGTAAAACACTACCTTTGTCACGGCAACGGTCTTCACAAGAGGCCGTTGTTTTATTTTTAGTTGCTTCCGGAAGCAGCGCTCAAATGGTTAGGATTTTATGTCAAAAAAGATTTCATATTATACCAAAGAAGGCCTCGATAAACTGAAGACTGAACTGGCCGAGCTAAAAGGCAAAGGCCGCGCAGAGATTGCCCGGCAAATTGCCGATGCGCGTGACAAGGGAGACCTGAGCGAGAATGCCGAGTACGATGCCGCCAAGGATGCCCAGGGGCACCTCGAAGCCAAAATTGCCCAGCTTGAAGAATTGCTGGCCAACGCCCGTTTGCTGGATGAATCCAATGTAGATACTTCGAAGGTTTCAATCCTTTCAAAAGTTACCATTAAGAACAAGAAGAATGGCGCTTCATTTACCTACACCCTCGTTTCAGAAGAAGAGGCGGATTTGAAGGCCGGAAAAATCTCAACCCAATCGCCCATTGGTAAAGGATTGCTCGGCAAGAAAAAAGGCGATACGGCCACCATTAAAACACCTGCCGGTGAAATGGTATTTGAGGTTACCAACATCTCCGTTTAAACATGGCTACCATCTTTACCCGCATCATTAACCGCGAAATACCCGGCCACATTGTTGCTGAGGATGATCGGTTTATTGCTTTCCTCGATATTATGCCGTTGGTGCCGGGTCATGTACTGGTAGTACCGAAACAGGAAGTGGATTATATTTTTGATTTGGATGATGCCACCCTGGCCGGGCTCCACGTATTTGCCAAAAAAGTTGCGGTGGCCGTGAAAAAGGTAATACCGTGCAAGCGAATAGGGGTGGCGGTTGTCGGTCTTGAAGTGCCGCATGTGCATGTGCACCTGGTGCCCATGAACAGCATGGGCGACATTAACTTTACACGGCCCAAGCTTAAGCCAACCAATGAAGAGCTTGCTGCTGTTGCCGCCAGGATTCGCAGCGCCCTTTAATCCAGAAAGTCAATATCTACATTAAGCGGGTAGCGCATCAGGTAACTGATTGCCTGCTTCACGGTAAGATCTTCGAACAGTACCTGGTACAGCGTGTTGGTAATGGGTGCCCTTACCCGGTAGTAATCGGCACATTTTTTCGCTATCCGCACGGTGTTCACACCTTCGGCAACCTCATCCATACTTTCCAGGATTTCCTTTAGCGTCATGCCCTGCGCCAGTTTGTTGCCAACCTGGAAGTTGCGGCTCAGTTCGCTGTTGCTGGTGGTAACCAAATCGCCAATGCCGGCCAGTCCGAGAAAGGCCTTGGTATTTCCGCCCAGGGCTCTTCCGAGGTGAATCATCTCTACCACGCCCCGGCTGATGAGCAAGCCGCGTGCATTTTCGCCATAGCCCATGCCGTGGAGGGCCCCCGAGGCAATGGCGATAATGTTTTTTAAAACACCTGCCAGTTCAACTCCTACCAGGTCATTATTGCCATACACCTGGAAGCGGTCGTTACGGAGCAGGCGTTTGCCGATGCTAATCACTTCATTGAAATGGCTGGCGATGACGGTAGCGGCCGGGTGGCGGGCGGCCAGTTCTTTTGAAAGATTTGGACCGGCCAGGCAGCCCACGCGCACCACCACGCTTTCCTCGCGTATTACTTCGCTCATGGTTTTTACCTGGTTACGGCTGAGTTTAGTAACCGACTCGATGGTTTGGCCTTTAGGCAGGGTGATATCAAACCCTTTGGTGCCGTGAATCAATACATGGTACGGGTGAAGGTAGGGTGATACCTGGCGCATCATGTTGCGGAAGTGCGAGGAAGGAACAATCGGAAACAGGATGTCGCATTCATGGGCAAGTTGTTTCAGGTCGTTAATCGGGGTAACGTTTTTTTTCATTTTGTGCCCCCGGTTTTCCCGTTTGTTCAGGATGCGGTTTATGGTTTTTTCATCGCGGGCGTACAGCAACACGTTGCGTTGCCGTGCCAATAAGTTGGCTACTGCGCTTCCGAAGTTACCCGCACCGATTACGCCAACCGGTTTTTCGTCAGATAACTTTTTCGAGGTCATAGCCGGTAAGGCGGTTGTGGTAGTAGTAAAGGAGGGACAGATCCTGGGTGATGATGTTGCCTTCCTTATTAAAGAGCAGCGGGCGGTTCAGGTGAAAAATTCCTACGTTCTCCATACCATGCCGGATTACCAAATCAATTTTTCCTTTCAGGTGGGTGGCATGGTTTGCTTTCCCCTGTTCTTTCAGCCGGTAAATCTGTTTACGTACCCGCTTGCAGGCCTGCCTGAACTCGGCATACTCCAGCACCTGGTCTTCCTCGGGCAGCCGCAATAGCCCGAACAGATCAAGTTTCGGATGTTTCTGTTGCCACATCTCAAAGGCTACAAAAGCTACCAGGTGGCTGGCAAACACCCGGTTAATGCGGTGGTATTCTGCCACAATGCGGTGGCTAAGCATGCGGGTGTACTCGTCTTCGCGCTGCTTGTCTATGGTGATGTATCCGTTTGAAACAAAGTAGTCGCGGGTTTTTATTACACGCCCCTGTGCATCGAGGCTGTCGCCCTCGTCATTCACATAGTTGCCCATTACATCCAGGCCACGGCCAATGGATACGGAAATGTTAGACCCTTTGCCGAAGAATTTTATCAGGAACCGGAGCAGTTGAAAGCTGCCGTATTTATCCTGCTCGGGCAAATACCTGTCCTGGCCTTTTACTGAAAGGTATTCCTCAATCAGGTCGGGAGCCTCCAGTACAAAGTGGTAGTTGAGTGTTACCGGCACGATAAAAATTTTACGGGGCTCCTCGCCTTCAGATGTGTTCAGGTAAATGTTGCGTTGGGCTTCAATGGCCGTTGAGAGCAACCCGAGTTTAAGTGTTTTTTCGATGGCACCGGAACGGGAGCGGGTTCCTCCCGGAAAGAACAAGCTGTGTGCTCCTTTTTGAATGGCCAGGCTTGAATACATTTTCAGGGTTTCCAGGTAGGGGAGGTTTTTCTTTCTCCTGTCTACTTTATAAGCCCCCAGGCTGTTCATAAAGTAGGCAAAGATTTTAATGTTGAACAGGTTCAGTCCAGCGCCATAAATAAAGGCCGGCAGGCCGAGGGCATGGATAACCCAGCCGATTAATATGGAGTCGAGGTTGCTGAAGTGGGTGGGCACCATAACGATGGTTCCCAGTCGGGCCAGCTTGCGCAACTGTTTTACTTTACCCACAATCTGGATTTTATCGCGCAGCGTGTATTTGTTCCTGAAGATGGCCCCGAATTTTTTTACGCGTGCGGCATTGAGCAGACGGTTAAACCAAAACGTGGTGATGCTGCGGGCGAGCCGATACGAACTGGGTTTGAAGTTGCCGGCAATTTCGTTGGCATACCGTGTTACAATGCGCTGCAGTAACTTGTCTTCCGCACCGGAACCGTCATCGGGTTTGTTGGAAAGCTCAACCAGTTTCTCTTTTATTCCTGCCCAGAAACGCTGCTCATCGGGCGGGTCAACGCGCCACCGGTTGCGTTTCATCCGTTGCTGTTCGCGGTAAACGGTAGCCTCCAGGTCATCGAGCAGTTGTTTGCGGTTGGGTCTTAGCTGCCGTATTCGTTCAACTGATTTCTGGGCAACTTCTTCAATAAACTCCTTGCGGTTGCGGCTAAGCTGGTAAACCGGCCAGTCGGGTATACCGTCAAGTATAGGCCGGTATTTTTTGTTTTTATTCTTCTTCTCTAAAACTTCCACAGGGGCAAAATAGTATAAAATATTCCTATCCCTACAGGGTTATGGTATTAGTGGTGCTGAAGGGCCTTGTTCCAGGCGGTTTCCATGGCATCAAAAAGAACCAGGGCTTCCCGGATAAATTCCTCAGTAACCAGTTGGTGGAGTTGAGTTTCGGAGGTCAAATCGAATTGATTGACTTTAAAGGTTTGTTCCAGCAGCCCTTTCTCCAGTTTAACCAGGTACCGGTTGTTCCAGTTATACAGGGTAATTTTGCATTCCGGGTGGGGCACTTCGCCAACAATGCGCATGGGTTTTGGGTTAGTAGCTTAACAAGTTAAATGATTTGAGGGCTAAAAAATAAAAACCTTTGGTATTTCGTTATTCCTCTTGAATTTTTTCCATCCGGCTCAGGGTTTTATATTGTAACCGCATTCATTTCAACAATGGCAGCACAGCAAGCAGGCAGGGGAGTTTTTCAGGGTAGGATGCTTGTCCTTTTCAGTTTCTGTGTTTTCCTTGTATTCTGCTGCTCTTCAGCCTGGGCAACCCATTTACGGGCCGGCCAAATCACCATCCGAAAGCTTACTGCAGATTGCAGTGACCTGCGGTATGAAATTACCGTACGGGTTTACACCAATTCCGGTTCACCAGTGTTGTTTGGTGGCGAACAGGATATACTTGATTTTGGCGATGGGAATTTCATCCTGGTGCCCGAAACACCCAATACCCTGCTACCCGAATTCGGGCCAAACATTGCCACAGCCTCCTTCACCATCATCTACACCTTCAGTAGTCCGGGTTCATATATAATATCCTATACCGAACCAAACCGTAATGAAGGCGTGTTGAACATGGTTAATTCGGTCAATACCATGTTCTACCTGGAGACCCAATTAATTATCGATCCTTTTTTGTGCAATAAGAATACACCCCAGCTTCTTATTCCACCCATTGATCGGGCCTGTAGTGGACAGACTTTTTTTCATAACCCGGGTGCGTTCGATCCGGATGGCGACAGCCTTTCGTATGAATTGGTGATCCCGTTTTCAGAAAAGGGCAAGCCTGTGGTGGGCTACGGGCCGCCCAATCATCCTGATTTTTATGCCACCTGCCAGCCGGGTAATGAGGAGGGTGATGGCCCGCCAACGTTTACCATCAATCCATCGGATGGTACGATTGTTTGGGATGCGCCCTGCCAGGCAGGTGAGTACAACATCGCGTTTATTATTATCGAATGGCGGAAAATAAACGGGCAGTGGGTGAGAATCGGCTTTGTGAGGAGAGATATGCAGATTATCGTGGATGATTGTGATAACGACCGCCCCGACATGATAGTGCCGGAAGATATCTGCGTTGATGCAGGCACGATAATCAACGAAACTATTTTCGGAATTGATCCAAACAACGATGAAGTGAAACTGGAAGCGTTTTCGGAAATTTTTGGTGAAACTTTTCCTTCGCGTGCAACTGTGTCGCCCTTCCCGGCTGAGTTCCAGGCATCCAACCCTCCGGCCCAACTGCAATTTTCATGGGCTACAACCTGTGAACATATTAAGGACCAACCCTACCAGGTTGTGTTTAAAGTAACCGATAAAGGCACTCCGCGATTGGTAACTTTTAAAACCTGGCGAATTAAAGTAGTTGGGCCTCCGCCTGTATGGAGTTCGGCTAACGTTGACCTGGCCAGGCGCCATGCTTTATTGGAGTGGCAACCGTATGCCTGCACGAACGCGAATTCCATTCAAATCTGGCGTAGGGTTGACAGCATCGTTTTTACGCCCGATAGTTGCCAGACCGGCATGCCGGAGTTCCTCGGGTATTCTCAGATTGCAACCGTGAGTGCGGCATCCAACACGTTTACAGATACGAATGGTGGCCGCGGGCTTGATGTCGGGGCAAAATTCTGCTACCGCCTTGTGGCGGTTTACCCTGTACCGGGTGGTGGCGAAAGCTACGTTTCACAGGAGATTTGTATTCCGCCCATTCTGGCCGATGCCCCGGTAATTACCCATGTAACCGTTGATAAAACCGGTTCGGCCAACGGAGAAATCCGGGTAAGCTGGCGTTCGCCTTTTAATATAAATAAGACCCAGTTCCCCGGGCCTTATGAATACAAAGTTTGGCGGGCAAATGATTTTGCGGGTAGTGGGGGTCTCACCGCAGTTCATCCCGGCACGTTGCCTGGCGATACTACTGTAGTGGATGATGGAATAAATTCTGAAGAGAATGTATTTAACTACCGTGTTGTTTTGTATTCAAATACAGTAACCGAACCCACTACATGGTCGCCAATTGATACCTCTTCCACGGCTTCTTCTGTGCGGCTTGAATTAAGGCCTTCAGCCAAGCGCATTGAATTAAGGTGGAGTGCCGTAGTGCCATGGTCGAACCAGATACAATCCTATCCGCGCCATCTTATTTATCGTGGCCCGGAAGGCGCCACCGAAAATGACCTGGTGTTGATTGACAGCGTGGATGTGTTTACAACCGGATTTGTGTATGTTGATTCAGGACAATGGAATGGCGTTCCGCTTGACGACAATACCTTTTACTGTTACCGTGTAAAGGTTAGGGGCGGCTATGGAAACCCGGCAATAGGTGAACCGCTTGAAAATTACAGCCAGATTATTTGCGCTAAACCGCGCGATGATGATCCGCCATGTAAACCCGTGCTCACTCCGTTTGTAATAAACTGCGATGAGTTTTATGACCAATATGGGTGCAATCCGACTACGTTTGTGAACATTGTTAAATGGAACCGCCCAGCTGACCCGAACTGCCGGGATGATATCCGGAGTTATAATCTCTATGCTTCCGGCTCAACAACAGGGCAGTATTTCCTGCTGGCAAGCAACATCCGCGACACGGTGTATTACGACAGCGCACTGTCATCCTTTGCCCGGTGCTATAAACTCTCGGCAGTCGATCGCTCTGGTAATGAAAGTGAATTAAGCGAAGCGGCCTGTAATGATAACTGCCCGAATTATGAACTGCCCAACCTGTTCACACCCAATGGCGATTTTTGTAACGATGTGTTTGCCGCGTATGGCTACCGCCCGGATTTCGACAGCAGTGTACCGGAGACCTATCCGTGCAGGAACCTTAGTGTGGGGTTAAAAGGCGAAAACCTGGTCAGGCGATGCGCCAGGTTTGTTCAGGCAGTTAACTTCAAGGTATATAACCGATGGGGCGATGAAGTGTACACCTATACCGGCAAGCTGGGCGATGAGCGGAATACCATTTATATTGAATGGGACGGCCGTAACAAAATTGGAACTCCGCTTGCCTCTGGCGTATATTTTTACGTTGCCGATGTAACCTTTAACGTTGTTGATCCGAAGAAACGGGTGCAAACCATTAAAGGATGGGTTCACCTGGTTCGATGAGCCGGCCTGTTCAGCCTGTTGTATTATTTGATGGCGAGTGCAACCTGTGCAGCGGTGCTGTGCAGTTTATTTTAAAGCGCGACCCGGCCGGTAAATTCCGCTTTGCCTCGCTGCAGTCGGATACTGGCCGGCAGTTGTTATCTAAACGAGACCTGGATGTACAGGGCCTTCAAACCATCGTGTTGATTAAAGGCGAAAACTGTTTTACCAAAAGCGATGCAGCCCTTGAAATAGCCCGTAACCTGTCAGGACTTTGGCCGGTACTTTATGCCTTTAAAATCCTTCCGCGGTTTATTCGTAATCCCGTTTACGACTGGATTGCGCGTAACCGCTACCGGTGGTTTGGCAAGCGTGAAACATGCTGGTTGCCATCGGATAAATGGAAGGCCCGATTTTTAGATCAGTAATCCGCTCATTATTTTGCCCTGAAATACACAACATGAAAGCTTACATTTTTCCGGGCCAGGGCGCGCAGTTTAGCGGTATGGGTAAAGACTTGTACGAAGCGAACCCCAACGCGAAACATTATTTTAATAAAGCCAATGAAGTACTGGGCTTTACCATTACTGAAACCATGTTTGCCGGTACGGTCGATGAGTTGAAGCAAACCAGAATAACCCAGCCGGCAATTTTTATTCACTCGGTAGCCGTTGCACTTTCCAACGACTCCTTTCAGCCGGATATGGTGGCCGGCCACTCCCTGGGCGAGTTCTCGGCCCTTGTGGCCAACAAGGCACTCGGATTTGAGGATGCCCTCAGGCTGGTATATAAACGTGCGATGGCCATGCAGCGTGCCTGCGAGTTGAACCCTTCAACCATGGCAGCCGTGCTTGGCCTGGATGATAACATAGTGGAAGAAATTTGTGCCTCGGTAGCGGGCGAAGTGGTGGTTGCCGCCAACTATAATTGCCCCGGTCAACTTGTTATTTCCGGTTCGGTAAAAGGTGTGGAACTGGCCTCGGAAAAACTCAAAGCTGCCGGTGCAAAACGGGTGTTGCCCCTGCAGGTTGGCGGGGCTTTTCATTCGCCTTTAATGGAGCCGGCCCGTCAGGAACTTGCTGCAGCTATTGAGGCTACGGTATTCAATAAACCGATCTGTCCTGTTTATCAGAATGTAAATGCCTTGCCTTCATCCGATGTTGAAGAAATAAAGAAAAACCTGGTAGCCCAGCTTACTGCCCCGGTCCGCTGGACACAGTCTGTTCAGCAAATGGTAAAAGACGGTGCAACAACCTTTATCGAATGCGGCCCCGGCAAAGTATTGCAGGGGTTGGTAAAGAAAATTTCTCCTCAGTCCGAGGCGCTTAGCCTTTAGGCAGCCGGTAAACCGGAAGGGTGTCGGGGCATTCAGCCAGCAATGTACCAATGGTTTTTTGAAAAACCGGGTGAACCCTGCTGGCGGCTAGTTCATGTAACGGTACAAGCGCGAACCGCCTATTATGCAAGGCAGGGTGGGGCAGTGTAAGTTCTGGTGTATTCATTATTTCATCGTTGTAGAACAACATATCAATATCAATTACCCGCGGCCCGAATTTTTCATTGCCCCGGATTCTGCCCAGCACCGTTTCAATTACCAGTATATTCGAAAGCAGTACGTGCGGTGCAAGTGTGGTGTTTATTTCAACCACCTGGTTGTAAAACATTCCCTGGTTTTCATTTCCCCAGGGGGCGGTTTCATATACCGATGAAGTTGTAACTATCGGGCCTGCCTGCCGACTGATATGCTGCCGTGCTTTTTCAAGGTTTTCCAGTCGGTTGCCCAGGTTGCTTCCTAAAAGAAG
The DNA here is from genome assembly GCA_020063545.1 of Cytophagales bacterium. Lineage (GTDB taxonomy): Bacteria > Bacteroidota > Bacteroidia > Cytophagales > Cyclobacteriaceae > UBA2336. The sequence continues at coordinate 215 of JAGUUF010000147.1, read as the reverse complement.
GTAAGCCTTGTTCATGGCACCAACTTACTTTTTAAAAGGCTTGTACGTAGTTTTAACAGGTTAAAAATTTTGCGATATGAACTTTTTTAAAACATTCCTGGCCTCCATGCTGGCCTTAACGGTTTTTACTATCCTGAGTCTTGTATTGTTTTTTGTTGTTCTGGGAGTGTCTCTGTGTTTCTGGGTTTTCGGGCTGGTTACGGATTCGTAATCAG